>CAZADJ010000050.1:0-14149 GCA_964483845.1 uncultured Actinomycetota bacterium
AGCGTGATGACGTGGTCCGGCGGGCTGCCCGCGAGCGCCTCGTAGAGGTCCGGGAAGCACCCGACCCGGACGCCGTCGACGACGTCGGTCACCTCGCACTTGCCGGGCTCACCGGTCGCGAGGCCGCGGGCGATCGCGCACTGGTCGCACATCATCAGCAGCATGCCGCGCTGCGCCGCCTGCTTCGCCAGGCGCTCACCGACCGGGTCGCCGGCCCGCAGGACCCAGTTGTTGTCGTCGAAGAAGAACATCCCCACGACCTCCGCCCCGTGCCGGTCCTCCTCGAGCTGCGGGAGGATCATCTGCCCGAGCTTGTACGAGGCGCTGCTGGGGTTGGCGAAGACGTAGGCGACCTTCATCGGCGATCCTCTGCGTCGTGGAGCGGCTGGGGACCCATGCCTACCACACGGATGTCCCGTCGGGCGGGCTCATCACCACCCGCCCGTCGCGCAGGACCACCCCCTCGGCGCGGAGCCGACGTCCGTGCTCGTCCTCGTTGCCGGGGACGAGGCGACCATCAGCGGTGACGACCCGCCACCACGGCAGGCCGCCTCCCGCCGCGAGGACCCGACCGACCGCCCGGGCAGCGCCGGGCGAGCCGGCCTCGCGGGCGACCTCCCCGTAGGTCACGACCTGACCCGGTGGCAGCGCACGGACGACGGCACGCACACGCTCGGTGAAGCTCCCCTCGGTCGACCCCGGACCCACGGTCCGCGCCGGACTCAGCACGCCAGCCGGGCTGGCTCGCCGCTGACGGTGCGCTCGCCGAACGGGAACGGCGTCCCGGTCAGCCCCCAGACCGCCTGGAAGGTCGCCGGGTTCGCCTCGAGGCCGCCGTCCTCCGCCGGCTGGAACGCGAAGGCGCCCTGCTGGTCGGTCGGCGCGTCGCACCCGACCTGCAGCGACAGCAGCGCGTCGACCGGGGTCCCGTCCCGGCGCCAACGGTCGTCGGTCGGATCCTCTCCGACGGCGGCCAGCGCCTGGAGCACCAACCCGGTCGAGTTCGCGTCGGTCTCGGCGAACTCGAGGTCGTAACCGAAGCCGCCGTCGTCGTTCTGCGCCTCCGCGAGCCACGCGACCGCGTCGTGCGCGGCGTCGACGCCCGCGGCGGTCAGCGCCTGGACCGCGAGGGCGGTCGAGTTCGTGTCCGGTGGTGAGGTCTCCGGATCGCACGGCTCGTCGCGACTGTCGGGGGGCCGGTAGGCGGCGAAGCCGCCGTCGTCGCACTGCTGGTCGAGCAGCCACTCGATCGCGGCCCCGTCCGGTTCGACGTCGCTCGCGACCAGCCCGAGGATCGCGAGGGACTGGCGGAAGGTCCCGTCGAACGAGGGGTCGGCCGCGCCGTACAGGCCGGCGTCGTCGCCCTCGGTCCGCCGCGTCGCCTCGAGCCGCTCGACGAGATCCCCGCCGGCGAAGGCGGCGTGGTCCGCGCCGGCGGCGTCGGCGAGCAGGAGGACGTAGCCGATCGCGCCGGGAGCGTCGCCGTCCTCCCCGACCACGTACCCCTCGGCGTTCGCGTCCACGTGGGCGACCGCGCGCTCGAAGGCGTCAGCGGCGGCACCTGCCGCGGCCAGCGCCAGCGCCGCCTGGGTCGCGTTGCCGACGGGCCCGGAGAAGCCCACCTCGACCGAGCCGTCCTCGGTCACCTGCGCAGCGACCCAGGCCGCGGCGGCGCCGGCGGGATCGGACGCGGGCTCCTCGGGTTCGGCGGGGTCGTCGGGTTCCTCCGGCTCGTCGACCGGCTCGTCGGGGGTCGCGTCCGGGGTGGGGTCCGGGTCGATCGCGAGGTCGGCCGGCTCGCCGCGCAGGAACGCGACGACGACGATCACCGCGAGCACGGCGACGATCGCGCCGATGATGAGCGCCCACTGGCCGCCGCTGAGCGACGAACCGCGTTCGGGCGCGTCCGGGGTGGGCGGGGTGGATGGTGTCTCTGACATGTTCGCTGCCTCCCGAGGTCCTGGCGCCCGGAGGCGACCAGGTACCGGTCCGGCAGCGGGTCGTTCCGGGCTCCTTCGTACCGCAGTCCACGACGGCTTCCCGTGGAGCCTCTCGCCCGTCCCGGTGCTCCGACTCACCGCCGCTCCGACCGGCTGTCGGAGGAACGGTCCACGGTTGCGGGTCAGTGCCGGTTTCCGACCGGCTTCCCCGGGTGTGAGCTGCCCACCACCCTAGCGGACCGCGAGCGGCTCGAGCTCGACCACCGGATCGAGCCGTCCGGCGAAGCGGCGCATGCTCGCCAGCAGCACCCGGCCGGTGAGGAGGATCAGCACGAGGTTGGTGATCGCGGCCGCCGCATCCCAGGCGAACGAGGTGACCGCGTAGAAGGACGCGTAGCGCTGCAGGGTCTCGGTCAGCTCGAGCCCGGGTTCCCACCACAGCGGCCCGGTGTCCCCGACGAACGGCCAGAACCAGAGGTTCAGGATGACCCCGTAGGCGAACCCCCACACCCAGCCGTAGGCGGCGAGCACGCCGACCTCGAGGCGCGGCCGCAGCCGCCGCGTCACGCGACCCAGCAGGCCGGCCGCGCCGCCCATCCACCCGAGGGCCAGCATCTGGAACGGCAACCACGGACCGATACCGCCGGTGATCACCGCCGAGACCGTCATCGTGGTGAGGCCGAGCAGGAAGCCGAACCGCGGCCCGAACGCCGCTCCGGCGAGGATCACGAGGAAGAAGATCCCGCTACCTCCGCCGGGGAGGTTGAGCAGCCGTAGCAGACCTGCGGAGGCGGCGAGCACCCCGAGCAGCGCGATGGTCGCGCCGTTCATCCGCCCGCTGCGGAGCTCGAGGGTGACCGCGATCACCGCGAACCCGCCGACGAGGGCCGCGACGAGCGGAGCGTCCGTGCCGTGCGCCTCGGCCGGCAGCGCCTCGACCGGCAGCAGGAACGGCCAGAGGAACGCGGCCACGCCGACGACCGTGACCAGCACGTAGACGGATCCCGCCCGCAGCCGGTTCACGGTCCGGTCTCCCCGATCGCGGCGGCGACCTCGGCGACGGTCACGTACGGGGGGAGCACGCGGAGCACCTGGGGCGCGAACAGGGAGCCCGCGAGCACCTCACGGGCGGGCCCGGCGGCGACGACGTCGCCGTCGCCGAGCACCACCGCCCGCGACCCGACCCGGGCGGCGAGCTCCACGTCGTGGGTCGCCAGCACCGCGGCGCCACCGTCGGCCGTGTGCTCCGCGAGCGCGCGCTCGAGGGCGGTCCGCGACGCGGCGTCGATCCCCCTGGTGGGTTCGTCGAGGAGCAGCACGTCGGGTTCGCCCACCGCGACCGCGGCGATCGCGACGCGCTGCCGCTCGCCGCCGGAGAGGCTGCGGGGATGGCGCGAAGCGAGGCGCTCGAGGCGGAAGCGGGCGAGCGCCGCCTCGACCTGCCCGCGATCACGCCGGGCGAGCAGCTCCAGCGTGCGCTCGAGCTCGCCGCGGACCGTCTCCGAGAACAGGAGCGCGTTCGGGTCCTGTGGGACGTAGGCGACCGTGCCCCGGCGGTCGATCTCGCCGCGCTCGTGGTCGACCAGACCGGCGAGCACCCGCAGGAGCGTCGTCTTGCCCGAGCCGTTGCGGCCCATCAGGACCACCACCTCGCCACGGTGTGCGACGAGCTCCGCGGCGTGCAGGACCGGCTGACCGGAGAGCGCGACGTCGATCCCGGTCGCGCCGACGAGCATCTCGCCGGGGGCCCGCTCCGGGTCGGACGGGGGTGCCGCCTTCGGGCGTCCGAACCGGCGTGCCAGGGCCTGGGCCCCACGGACCGTGAGCGGCGGCGGCTCCCACCCGAGGAGGCCGGCCAGGTGCGTCACCGGCGGCGCCCCCTCGTAGGTGACCAGCACCTCACCGGGGTCGCCGACGTCCGCGACCCGACCGTCGGCGAGGATCGCCGCCCGGTCCGCCAGCGGGCCGGCGCGCTCCAACCGGTGCTCGGCGAGCACGACGGTCGTGCCGAGGTCCGCGTTCAGCCGGGTCACCGCCGACAGCACGTCATCGGCCCCCTGCGGGTCCAGCTGCGACGTCGGCTCGTCGAGCACCAGGCAGCGCGGCGCGGCCGCCAGCGCACCCGCGATCGCGACGCGCTGGCGCTCACCGCCCGAGAGCGTGTCGGGCGAGCGGTCGCGCAGGTGGGCGATGCCGAGGGCGTCGAGCACCTCCTCGACGCGGCGTCTCATCGCGACCGGATCGTGACCGAGGTTCTCGAGCGCGAACGCCACGTCGTGCTCCACCTGGTCGATGACGAACTGGGCCTCGGGGTCCTGGTGCACGAACCCGACCACGTCCGCGAGGTCCCGCGGACGGTGCTCCCGGATCGAGCGGCCGAAGGTCACCACATCCCCCGCGAAGCGACCACCCGTGGAGTGGGGGACGATCCCGTTCGTGCAGCGCAGCAGGGTCGACTTGCCCGAGCCGGAGGCCCCGACCACGACGAGGATCTCCCCGGCCTCGACCGTCAGGTCGGCCCCGTCGAGCGCGGGGGCATCGGCCCCCGGGTAGGTCAACATGACGTCCTCGTAGCGGACGGCCTCGTACGTCTGAGGTCGCCCCTCGGGCACCGCTGCGCGTTCGGAGCCGGCGGCGGTCACGTCTCCGCCTCACCGTGCTCGGCGACCCGCACGGCGCCGGCTCGACCGACGCGCCGACGGGTGGCGACCGCCGGCGCGGCGAGCACTCCGATCACCAGGGCGACGAGCGGATCGAAGCCTGGCAGCGCCGTCTCGGCGACCCGCCAGCGCAGGGACGGCTCCCCGACACTCGCGAGGACGCCCAGACCGATCGGCGCCAGGGAGACGGCGGTCAGCATGACGAGGTCCTCGCGAGCGAGCCGACGTGGCCGATGGCGGGGGCGGGGGTCGGCGGCGGAGGCCACGCGGATCCCGAGCACGAGCAACGCCGCACCGATCGCACCGAGCGCGAGAGCCACCCCCGCCGCCCGTCCGACGAGGGCAGCGAACGCCGCCGCGAGAGCGCCGAGCGCCCCGAGGGTGATCCACCCGGCCCGGACCTCGTGGGGGCCGGGGCCGCCGTGTGCGAACCCCCGGGCGTCCATCGACTCGGCGAGGTGCACCGCCCGCTCCATCCCGCTCTCGAGGATCGGGACCACCGTCCGCAGCAGACGCCCGCGCCTCACGGCCCGCCCCCCGGTACGTGCCCGGTCGGCCTCGCGCACGTCGCGGACCGCGGTCATGGTCGCCGGGACGAAGGCGAGGCTGACGGTGACGACGAGGCCGACCTCGTGGAAAGCACGCGGGGCGGATCGGATCAGCTCGTGGTGGGAGACGACCGCGTTGAACGCCGCGAACACGCTGATGACGCCCACGATGATGAAGCCCTCGACGGCGGCGTGCAGCACGACGGTCGCGTGGACCGTCCCTCCGATGGTGAAGCCGCCGAGGATGTCGGGCAGGGTGAGCGCGGGGAGGGTGGCGATGACGTCTCGGGCGCCGGTCGAGGTCGTCAGCGCGGTGAGCGCGACCCGGACGAGCACGAACAGCGCCGCGACCGCGACGAGCACCGGGAAGACCCCGGCGAACGGCCCCTCCCGGCGGTGGGACTCGGCGACCAGCAGCGCGATCGCGACGGTCAGCGCGACGTAGGTCGGGTTCGGAGCGAGGTGCACCACGACGAGCGCGGCCACCGCCCACCAGGCCCAGGCCACGGCGTGGAACGTGCCGAGGTCCCTCACCTGGACGTCACCGCTCGCATCGGGAGGCCGTCCTCGTCGCATCGCTGCTCGGGCCGACGCTACTGGAACGTCCGCACGGACCGCCGGGCCGGCGCCTCCGGACGGCCGCGTGGGCCACGCAGCACGCCCCGGCCGGTCGGTACGGTCGGAGCCGTGCGCACCCGTGCGCGCCTCGAGGTGCCCGCGAGACGAGGGAGGTCGGACGTGTCCGAGGTCGGCTACGTGGAGGCCCAGGGAGCGCGGATCCCGAGGCTCGGGTTCGGGACCTGGCAGCTCTCGGGCGACTCCTGCTACGAGGCCGTCCGCCACGCGCTCGATCTCGGCCACCGCCACATCGACACCGCGCAGATGTACGGGAACGAGGAGGAGGTGGGCCGCGCTCTCCGCGACAGCGACGTGGACCGTGACGAGGTGTTCCTCACCACCAAGATCCCGCCCCGCAACCTCGCGGCGGAGGCCGTCCGCTCGTCCCACGCCGACAGCCTGCGCCGACTCGGGGTCGACCACGTCGATCTGCTGCTCATCCACTGGCCGAGCGACGACGTCCCCCTGGCCGAGACCCTGGACGCGATGCGCGACCTCCGCGACCAGGGTCGGACGCGGCACCTCGGGGTGAGCAACTTCACCCCCGAGCTGGTGGAAGAGGCCCGCGAGCACGCCCCGATCGTCACGAACCAGGTCGAGTACCACCCCTTCCTCGACCAGTCGCACCTCGTTCGGCACTGCAGGGACCTGGACCTCGTCCTCACCGCCTACTCCCCGCTCGCGAAGGGTCGGGTCGCCGACGACCCGACCCTGACCGCGATCGGCGAGCGCCACGGGAAGTCGGCGGCGCAGGTCGCGATCCGCTGGCTGCTCCAGCAGGACGGGGTCGCCACCATCCCCCGATCGTCGTCCGCGGAGCACCGGCGCGCCAACCACGACGTGTCGGACTTCGAGCTGAGCGGGGACGAGATGGCCCGGATCGACGGTCTCGCCCGGGGCGAGCGCATCATCGACCCGCCGTTCTCCCCCGACTGGCGCTAGGTCGGGCCGGGCGCGCCCGGTGGCGGCTCGGCCGCCCACGATGGTCGCGGACGGTGGCCGGCCAGGACGCGGCCCCCCGGCACGAGCCCGGGGTCCAGCCAGCTGACCTCCGTCGCCACGCGGTTCGCGACCTCGACGAGGTCGAGCCGCAGCGCACGGTCGCCCAGCTCCGCGACGCAGTGGTCACAGAGCGGGCGGAGCACGGTCCAGGTGAGCCGGAGCCGCACGCTCGGATGGACCGATCGCGCGGCTGCCTGACGCGCGTAGCTGCGCGCCATCGTGCTCACGACCGGCGGCCGTGGGAGCCCCCCGACGACGCTGGCCAGGACCAGCTCTCCGCGAGCGGCGCAGTCCGCGCACCAGGGCAGCAGCCCGACACGCAGGACCCGCTGCCGCTCGGCACGGAAACCACGTTCGCACTCGATCACCGTCCCGGCGAGGTCGACCTCGAGCAGCGAACGCACGATGACGTTGCCGCCGACGCCGACCGCACAGGCGAGCAGGTCCACGGCCTGCTGGCGGTCCCCGAAGGCGTAGAACCCGCACTCGCAGGCGAGCGACGGGACGTCGTGGTCACGGTTGAACGCGCAGACGGCGGCGTCCTCCGCCGCGTAGACACCGCCGATCGCGACGCCGCAGAGACGTACCTCCGAGCCGTCGGGGGCGGCGAGCAGCTGGGCGCACTTCCATCCGCGGGGCGCGTCCTCGGCCGCGACGTCGTCGACCGGGAGCGCCCCCACCCGGCCCGGGAGGCCGCCGCCCCAGACGAACGCGCGCAGGCGGTCCGACGCCCAGAGGACGACACCGGCCGCGACCAGCAGGGTGGCGAACAGCCAGCTGACCGCCTCCGCGCCCCCCACCGTGACCGCTACTGACGCGTCGGCTCGGGCTCGCGGTCCGGCGCGGTGCGCTCGGGCGCGGGCTCCTCGCGACGGTCGGGCGCGGGCTCCCGTCGGGACGGTGCCGGCGACGGCGCGACGCGCTTGATCCGCTTGGGTCTGCCGATGTTGGCCACAGCTGGCTCCAGGGCCGGGCCCTCCCGTTCTACGGGCCGCGCCGGTGACGGTCAAGCGACGATGGTGACCTCACGTCCGCGCGTCACGCCCCCCGTCCGGTGGCGGCCCCGCGAGCCCGGAGCCCCTCCGTGTGGAGCCGCCGTGTCCGTCGCGGTCGTCGGCGGGGCCGCCTCCGACCGTCCCGGGCGGACGGCGGACCTTGCCCAACGCGGTACGCGGGAGCGCCTCGACCAGCACCAGCTCACGAGGTGCCGCGTACATCGGCGCCGCGGCCGTGACGTGGGCGCGGAGCTCGTCGAGACGGGGCGGATCGGCCGGATCGGTCGCCACGCACATCGCGACCACAACCTCCCCCCACTCCGTGTCCGGTCTGCCGTGGACCGCAGCCTCCGCGACCTTCGGGTGCTCCGCGAGCAACCGTGCCACCTCGGCCCCCGACACGTTCTCACCGCCGGTCACGATCACGTCGTCCACCCGCCCGGCCACCTCGAGTCTCCCGTCCTCGCCCCAACGACCGAGGTCCGGGGTGGTGAGCCAGCCGTCACCCAACACCTCGATGGTGAGCTCGGGGCGCCGTCGGTAGCCGCGCATCACGGTCGGTCCGCGCACGGCGATGCGCCCACCGTCGGGCGCGGCCTCGTGGGCGCGCAGCTCCACCTCGACCCCGTCGATCGGGACGCCGTCGTACACGCACCCACCGCACGTCTCGGTCATCCCGTAGCTGGTGATCACCCGCGCCCCCGCGCCTGCGGCTCGTTCCAGCAGCTCCGCGCGGGCAGGCGCGCCACCCAGGAGGATCGACGCGAAGCGCCCGAGGTCCACCCCGGCGTCCAGGAGCCGTTCGAGCATCGTCGGGACCAGGGAGACGTGGGTCGCGCGTGTCTCGGTGGCGATGCGCTCCGGGTCGAACCACGGGTGGACGATCGGCTCCGTCCCGCTCGCGCGGGCACGGAGGAGCACCAGCACGCCGGCGATGTGATGACGGGGGAGGCAGCACAGCCACCGGTCCCCGGCTCGCGCGCCGAGCCGACCCAGGCTCGCCGAGACGGCGTGCTCCAGCGCGCTGTCGGTCAGCTCCACGCCTTTGGGCCGGCCGGTCGCCCCCGACGTCGTGACGACGAGCGCGACCTCCGCGGCCACCGGCTCCCCGCCGGCCAGGGGCACGTCGCCTGCCCCGGTCCTGACCGCCGTCGGACGCAGCTCGTCGAGGACCGACCCCACCACCTCCTCCGGCCAGGAGCTCGGCAGCGGCAGGACAGCCTCCCCACGCTCCCACGCGTCCTCCAGCACCCGGAGGAGGTCGAGTCGCGGGCCGACCCGCACGGCGACGAGCCCGCGTGGCGGGTCCGTGACGGCAGACATGCGTTGCTACCGTAGTCTCGGTCCGGATCGACACCGTCGAGGAGCCGGCGTGACCCGTGGCGAGCGATGCGCCTCCGCGTCCGGCGGCTAGCACGGTGCGCGTCTGGCTCGAGGCGGCGCGTCCGAAGACCCTCCCGGCGGCGGTCGTGCCGGTGCTCGTCGGGACGGCCGCGGCGGACCGGTTCGTGGCCTGGCGGTTCGCCGCCGCCCTGATCGTCGCGTTGTCGCTCCAGGTCGGCGTGAACTACGCCAACGACTACTACGACGGCGTGCGCGGCGTGGACACCGACGAGCGCGTCGGGCCACGCCGCGCGGTCGCCTCGGGGCTCGTCACCCCGGGCCGGATGCGGACGGCGATGCTGACGACCCTCACCGTGGCCGGCCTCGCCGGGCTCGCCCTCGCCGCCGCCACGACGTGGTGGCTGGTCGCCGTCGGTGCCGCCTGCGGGCTCGCCGCCCTCGGCTACAGCGGCGGGCCCCGCCCCTACGCCTCGGTCGGGCTCGGCGAGGTCTTCGTCTTCATCTTCTTCGGGGTCGTCGCGACGGTCGGCTCACAGTTCGTGCAGGACGTCCACCTCGACGCGGTCGCGGTCGTCGCGTCCGTCCCGGTGGGGCTGCTCGCCGTCGCGATCCTCGTGGTGAACAACCTCCGCGACGTCCCCACCGATCGTGCGGCCGGCAAGCTCACCGTCGCGGTCCGGGTCGGCGAGGCCGCAACCCGCCGGCTCTACACCGGGCTGGTCGTCGGCGCTGGCGTCGGGGTCGCCGCGGTGGCGGCGACCGCGGGGTCGCCCTGGCCGCTGATGGGACTCGTCGCCGCACCGTTCGCCTGGGTCGCGATCCGACGGGTCCGAGGAGCGTCCGGACCCGTCGACCTGTTGCCCGCGCTCGCCGGGACCGCCCGGCTGCACCTCACGGTGGGGATCCTGCTCTCGACCGGGCTGCTCCTGTCGTGACCCTCGACGGGCTCGAGCTGCACCCCTTCGCGATCCCCCTGCGGACCCGCTTCCGTCGCGTGGAACAGCGCGCCGGCGTGCTGCTCCGCGGGCCGTCCGGTTGGGGCGAGTTCTCGCCCTTCCCCGACTACCGCCCGCCGTACACGTCCCGCTGGCTCGGAGCGGCGCTCGAGGCCGCCCGGGAACGCTGGCCGACGCCGGTCCGCGACCGCATCCCGGTGAACGCGACGGTCCCGGCCGTGGACCCCGACACGGCCCACGAGCTCGTCGCCGCATCGGGCTGCGCAACGGCGAAGGTGAAGGTCGCCGAGCCGGGTCAGGATCACGACGCCGACCTCGAGCGCGTCGAGGCGGTGCGCGACGCGCTCGGCCCCGCCGGCCGCCTGCGGGTGGACGCGAACGGTGCCTGGGACGTCGACACCGCGGCCCGCCGGCTCGCCGATCTCCACCGCTTCGACCTGGAGTACGCCGAGCAGCCGGTCGCCACGCTCGACGAGATGGCCACGCTGCGGCGGCGGGTGGACGTCGCGATCGCCGCTGACGAGTCGGTCCGGACCGCCGACGATCCGCTGCGCATCGCCGGGCTGGAGGCGGCCGACATCGTCGTCCTGAAGGTCCAGCCCCTCGGCGGCGTCCGCGCAGCGCTCGCCGTCGCCGAGGCCGCCGGACTCCCCGTCGTCGTCTCCTCGGCGGTCGAGACCTCCGTCGGTCTCGCCGGGGGCGTCGCCCTCGCGGCCGCGCTCCCCGAGCTCCCCTACGCCTGCGGACTGGGGACGGCGACCCTGCTCGACGGTGACGTCGTGGAGGACCCGCTCGTCGCCGTGGACGGGTACGTCGAGGTCCGGCGACCCGACCCGGACGCGTCGCTGCTGGCACGCTGGGAGCCCGACGGGGACACACGACGGACGCTGCTCCGGCGGATCGAGCGGGCCGCGGCGTCCCGGAGCACGTCGTGAGCGGACCGGTTCGGACACCGCGGGATCGCGACGGGACGGCCGAGAGGCGGGGAGGGACGCGATGAGCACAGCGCTGCCGGAGCCGGCGAACCCCTCGCACGCCCTCGCCACCACCATCGCCGACGAACTCGCCCGGCTCGGCCTCGAGGAGGCCTGCCTCTCCCCCGGCTCGCGCTCCGCCGCCCTCGCCCTCGCCCTCGCGGCAGACGACCGCATCAGGGTCCACGTCGGCATCGACGAGCGCTCCACCGCGTTCCTGGCACTGGGCCTGGCGCGGGCCTCCCACCACCCGGTCGCCCTCGTCTCCACGTCGGGGACGGCCCCCGCCAGTTTCCACCCAGCGGTGATCGAGGCCGACGCGTCCCGGGTCCCCCTGCTCGTGCTCACCGCCGACCGCCCCGCGGAGCTCCGTCACACGGGCGCGAACCAGACCGTCGACCAGGTCGGCCTGTACGGGGGCGCGGTCCGCTGGTCGGTCGACCTCCCCGCGCCCGTGGACCGGCCCGACGCGAACGGCTTCTGGCGGTCCACCGCCTGCCGGGCGTGGGCGGAGGCGTCCGGCGCCGGCGGCCCGGCCGGACCAGTCCACCTGAACCTGAGCTTCCGCGAGCCGCTCGTGCCGGCCGAGGTGGACGCCCGCGGGACGACGGACGGCCCGTTCACGTCGTCGATCGCCGGCCGCGCCGAGGGCCGCCCCTGGACCACCGTGGGTCCCGAGCCCCGCCGGGCCGCCAGCTGGGAGGCCGACGCGATCGCCGAGCGCATCGCCGGTACCGAGCGCGGCCTGCTGGTCGCCGGCGACACCACCGCCGTCCCCGGGCCGATCGTGGCGCTCGCGCGCGCGGCCGCCTGGCCGCTGCTGGCCGAGCCGCTCTCCGGCGCGCGTCACGGCCCTCACGCGATCGCCGCCTACGACCTCCTGCTCGGTGTCGACCGCTTCGCCGGCGGCCACCGGCCAGATCTCGTGCTGCGCATCGGGCGCACCGCACTCTCACGGCACCTCCTCGAACAGCTCGACGCGGACGTCCCACAGATCCTCGTCGACCGTGACGCCGCCTGGCTCGACCCCGGACGCGCTGTGCGGCGGGTCGTCGCCGCCGACCCGGCCGACCTCTGCGCCCGGCTCGCCGACGAACTCCCCGAGCGCCAGCCGGGCGCCTGGCTCGACGGCTGGCGCGACGCCGACCGCCGGGCCCGCGCCGCCGTCGACACGATCCTCGACGCCGACGACCACCCCAGCGAGCCACGGGCCGCCCGTGACCTGGCCGCCGGCCTCCCGGACGGGACCGCGCTGATCGCGGGCTCGTCCATGCCGGTCCGCGACCTGGACCGCTTCATGGCCCCCCGCGACGGCCTCCGTGTCGTCGGCAACCGCGGTGCCAGCGGGATCGACGGCGCGGTCTCCCTCGCCCTCGGGATCGCGCTCGGCCACGACGGCCCCACGGTCGCGCTCATCGGCGACCTCGCACTGCTCCACGACATGAACGGACTCCTCGTCCGACGTCGACCGGACCTCGTCGTCGTGGTCGTCAACAACGATGGCGGCGGGATCTTCTCGCTGCTGCCGCAGGCCGAGTTCACCGGCGACTTCGAACACCTCTTCGGCACCCCGCACGGCGTGGACCTCGGCGCGCTGGCCGCCGCCCACGGGGCCGCCCACCACCTCGTGGACCGCGCCAGCGACCTGGTACCGACCGTGGACCGGGCTACGGAGGACGGCGGCGTCGCCATCGTCGAGATCCGCACCGACCGGACCGACAACGCGGCGCTCCACCGGCGACTCCGCACCGCCGTCAGCGAAGCGCTGGCAGGCTGAGCGCACGACGCGCACCACCTCACACCGACCATCGCCGAGACGTTGTCCCCCACGAATACCGCGTCACACCCACCGACCGTCCACGACGTATCCAGGGGAGGAGACGTGACCGACGGCCACGCAGCGGACCTCCCACCGTTCCAGCACGTGCTCGACGAGCACGGACCGACCGTCTGGCGGTTCCTCTGCGCGCGCGTCGGCCGAGAGGCCGCCACCGACCACTACCAGGAGACGATGCTGGCCGCCCTGCGCGCCTACCCGGATCTGCGGCACGCGACGAACCTGCGCGGTTGGCTGCTGACCATCGCTCGTCGCAAGGTGATCGACGGCTGGCGTGCCGGAAGCATCGCGCCGATCCCCGTCGCCGAGCCGCCCGAGACCGCAGCCCGGCCGGCCGCCACCCCCGACCCGTCGCTCTGGGCCGAGGTCCGCGATCTGCCGCCTGGCCAGCGCGACGCGATCGCGCTCCGCTACGGCGCGGACCTCGCCTACCGCGAGATCGCCGGGCTGCTGGACTGCACAGAGGCCGCCGCCCGTCAACGGGTCCACGTCGGACTCGAACGGCTGCGTGAACGCGTCCCGGCTCCCGACGGCCACCGCACGGAGGAGGAACGCCCATGACCCCCGACCCCGCCACGTCCTCCGACCTGGGCGAGCGCCTCCGCGCCGCCGCGGCCGCCGACCACGACCCGCCGCCGGACATCACCGCCCGCGCCACCCGTGACCACCTCGTCGACGTCTCGGTCGCCACCACGGACAGCCCCGTCGGGCCGCTGCTCCTCGCCCGGACCTCCCGGGGCGTGGCCCGCATCGCCTACCTCGGCCGCACCGCCGAGACCGCCGTCCTGAGGCAACTCACCCGTGACGTGGGCCCCCGCGTGCTCAACGACCCGGACCGCCTCGTCCCCGTCATCGCTCAGCTCGACGAGTACTTCGCGGGACGTCGCGACCGCTTCGACCTGCCGCTCGACCTCTCCCGCCTCCCCCCCTTCACCCGAGCGGTGCTCGACGCAGCTGCCGCCATCCCGGCCGGTGAGGTCCGCAGCTACCGTGACGTCGCCGCCGAGGCCGGATCACCGCGCGGTGCTCGCGCCGTCGGCAACGCCCTCGGCTCCAACCCCGTCCCGATCGTCGTGCCCTGCCACCGTGTCGTGCGCACGGGCGGTGGACTCGGCGGCTACACCGGCGGCGTCGACATCAAGCGTCGCCTGCTCTCGCTGGAGGGTGCACCCGTCACGAACGGGTGACGCGGGCCGGCACCAGGGTGCCCGCTACCCGGTACGCGGTGCCCGACCGTCCGGGGACGCCCCGACCACCCCGCGTTACCGTGGACAC
>CAZADJ010000051.1:0-14128 GCA_964483845.1 uncultured Actinomycetota bacterium
CCGCCGACGGCACGATCATGGCGCTCGTCCACCGCGAGCTGGACGTGGAGGGGGTGCAGTTCCACCCGGAGTCGGTGCTGACCGGGGTCGGCCGGCAGATCCTCGGCAACTTCCTCGAGCGGTGCCGCCTGCCCGCGACCGACCTGACCCGGCCGCGGGGGAGCTGAGTGCTGCTCGCAGCGCTCGCCCTGCTCGGGGTCGCCGCCGCCGCGGCGCCCCTGCTGACGCGTGCGCTCGGTCGCGACGCCGGTTACGTGCTCGCGGCGCTCGTGGCGGTCGTCGGCGGGCTCGTCACCGTGTCGGCTCCGGCCGTGCTCGCCGGTGAGGTCGTCGCCGAGGGCTACGGATGGATCCCGTCGCTCGGTGTCGGTCTGGAGCTCCGGCTCGACGCGCTGGCGCTCCTGTTCGCCGCGATCGTCCTGGGCGTCGGCGTGCTCGTCCTCGTCTACACGGCCCGGTACCTGGCACCGGCCGACGGCGGCGCCCGCCTGTACACGCTGCTCACCCTGTTCGCCGCGGCGATGCTCGGGCTCGTGCTCGCCGCGGACCTGATCGCCCTCTTCGTCTTCTGGGAGCTGACGAGCGTGTGCAGCTACCTGCTCATCGCGGGGGACGGGATGGCCGGCCGTCGACCGGCACTGCGCGCGTTCCTCGTCACCGGCGCCGGCGGCCTCGCCCTCTTCGGCGGTCTCGTGCTGCTCGCGGTGCTCGGCGGGACGTTCTCCGTCCCCGAGCTCTTCGCGGGGCGTGAGGCGATCCTCGCGCACGACGCCGCGCTCGTCGCCGCTGTCCTGGTGGCCGTCGGGGCGTTCACGAAGTCGGCGCAGGTGCCGTTCCACTTCTGGCTCCCCGGCGCGATGGTCGCCCCGACGCCGGTGAGCACGTACCTCCACGCGGCGACCATGGTGAAGGCGGGCATCTACCTGCTCGCGCGCTTCACCCCGCTGTTCGCGGGGGTGACGCTCTGGACCACGCTCCTGGTCGGTGTGGGGCTCACCACGGCGCTGCTGACGGCGTTGTTCGCGCTGAAGGCCACCGACCTGAAGGCGCTGCTGGCCTACTCCACGACGAGCATGCTCGGCTTCCTCATCGCCCTGATCGGTCTGGGCACCTACGAGGCACTCGCCGCCGCCGGGCTGCTGACGCTCGCGCACGCTGCGTACAAGGCGACGCTGTTCATGGTCGTGGGGATCGTCGACCACGAAGCCGGCACGCGGGACATCCGGGAGCTATCCGGGCTGCGCCGGGCGATGCCGGCCACCGCCGGGGTGGCGACGCTGGGAGCCGCATCCATGGCCGGCCTGCCCCCGCTGCTCGGCTTCGTCGGGAAGGAGGAGGCCTACACCGCCTTCCTCGGCGCGCCGGGAGGAACGCTCGGCGCGGCCGCGGTCTTGGCGGTCGCCGTCGCGGTCGCCGTGGCCACCTTCGGCTACTCGTGGCGGTTCCTCCACGGGACCTTCGCGGGCCCGGACGGCGGCGGCGCGCACCGTCCGTCCACCGGGTTCCTCGTCGCCCCGGCGGTGACCGCGGTCCTCGGTCTCGGCCTCGGACTGGTGCTGCCGGCGCTGGACCCGCTGGTCGGGGGCTTCGCGGCCGACGCCACCGGTCTCGCCGGGGAGACCCACCTCGCGCTGTGGCACGGGATCGGGGCACCCCTGGGCCTATCGGTGCTCACCATCGCGCTCGGCCTCGCCCTGTTCGTGGCGCGCCGGCCGGTCGAGCAGGCGCTGCTGCGGGTCCGGTCGCCCTGGCGGGGGACGGGCGGCTTCGACCGCGTCTACGACGGCTCGGTGGCGCTGGGCCGGCGCCTCGGGGATCCGTTCGTCCCCGACGCGCCGGTCCGCCACCTCGCCCTGGTCCTGGCGGTCGCGGTCGGTGCCGGCCTGCTCGCCGGGCTCGCCAGCGCCGACTCGCTCGTGCTGGCCGGGCATCCCGACACCGCCGGGGACCTGGCGGTCGCCGTGCTCCTCGCCGTGGCGCTGGTCGGGCTCGCGGTGGCACGCGACCGTCTCGCGGCGGTCGCGCTGCTCGGGGCGGTCGGGTTCCTGGTCGCGGTGTTCTACGTCCTCGCCGGCGCGCCGGACCTCGCGTTGACCCAGCTGCTGATCGAGACGCTGACGGTGGTGCTCGTCGTCCTCGTCTTCCGCAGGCTGCCCCGGCGGTTCCTGGAGACGCGGCCGGCCCAACGGCGGGTCGCGGTCGGTGTCGCCGTGCTCGCCGGCGGGGTCGCGGCGCTCGGCGCGGCGGCGCTCACCGGGCAGCGGGTGGCCTCCCCGGCGGCGCGCTACTTCCTGAGCGCCGCGCCGACGGACGCCGGTGGGGAGAACGTCGTGAACACCATCCTCGTGGACTTCCGTGCGCTCGACACCCTCGGCGAGATCACGGTGCTCGCGGTCGCGGCCGTCGGGATCTTCGCGCTGACCGGGCTGGCGCGGCGACGCGACGCGGAGGCCGGACGGTGACGACCGTCATCGCGCGCACCATGAGCCGGGTGATCGTCCCGGTGGTCGTCGTGATGTCGGTGTACCTGTTGGTGCGTGGCCACGACGCACCGGGCGGCGGGTTCATCGCCGCGCTCGCCGCCGGCGCCGCGATCGTCCTGCACCGGCTGACGTGGCCCGAGCGGGAGCACGAGTCGGGCGGCTTCGTGGGCTGGGTGGTGGCTGGTCTCGTGCTGGCGGTCGGCGCCGGGGTCGCCGGGATCGTGCTGGCCGGATCGTTCCTCGGCCCACGCATCTGGTACGTGCCGGTGCCGCTGGTCGGCGAGGTGAAGGTGACGCTGTCGTTCGTGTTCGACGTCGGCGTCTACCTGGTGGTCATCGGCGTCATCCGGGCGATCATCGACGAGATGGGGGTGCGGCGGTGACCGATCCGCTCATCGTCGGTCTCCTCGTCGCCGCGGCGACCTACCTCATCCTCCAGCGCGGGCTCGTCCGTATCGTCCTCGGGCTCGTGGTCCTCGGGCACGGAACGCACGTCCTGCTGCTGCTGGCCGGCGGCCTGGATCGCCGCGGTATCCCCTTCCCCGGGGTCGCGGACGCCGCCGACCCGCTGCCGCAGGCGTTCGCGCTCACGGCGATCGTGATCAGCTTCGCGATCACCGCCTTCCTGCTCGGGCTGGCGTACCGCTGGTGCGACGTGATCGGCCCTGGCGACACCGACGTCGACGAGTCCGACGGTGGAGACGGACCGTGAACGCGCTGCTACCGCTCGCGGTCGGCGTGCCGATCCTCGGTGCGGCGATCAGCACCGCGCTGCGCTCCACGCGGCCGGCGCAGCGCGTCCTCACCGTCACGGTCACCGTCGCGCTGGTCGCCGTCGGGGTGGCGCTCAGCGCCGCCACCGTCGGGGGGACGGTCGTCGTGGAGCGGGTCGGTGGTTGGCCGGCGCCGTTCGCGATCAACTTCGCGGCGGACCCGTTCTCGGCCCTGATGCTCACCGTGGCGATGCTCACCGTGACGATCTGCATCTGGTTCGCCACCGCCGCGGGACAGGACGACCATCCCCTGTTCCACCCCCTCGTCCTCGTCCTCGTGGCGGGGACGGCGAACGCGCTCCTGACCGCGGACCTCTTCAACCTGTTCGTCGCTTTCGAGGTGATGCTCATCGCCTCGTACGTGCTGCTGGTCCTGCAGGCCGACGCTCCGCGGCTCCGCGCGGGAGCCGTGTACGTCACCACGAACCTCGTCGCCTCGGCGCTGTTCGTGGTCGGGATCGGCCTCGTCTACGGGCTGACCGGGAGCGTGAACTTCGGGGCGATGGCGGTGGACGTGCGCGCCCACCGCGGCCTGCTCGTCCCGGGGGTGGTCCTCCTGGTCGCCTTCAGCGTCAAAGCGGCTCTGGTCCCCGTCCACGGGTGGTTGGCGCGCAGCTACCCGGCCGCGCCGCCGGCGGTCACCGCCCTGTTCTCGGCGCTGCTCACCAAGGTCGGCGTCTACGCCCTCTACCGCGTCTACTCCCTGCTGTTCGCCGACGTCCCGGGGATGAGAGCGGTCGCGCTCGTGGTCGCCGGAGCGTCGATGCTGGTGGGCGTGCTCGGGGCGGTCGGTCGGGACAGCCTCCGTGCGATCCTCTCGTTCCACATGACGAGCCAGATGGGCTACATGGTGATGGGTCTCGGGCTCTTCGGCGTCGGCGGCCTCACGGCCGGGATCTTCTTCATCCTCCACCAGATCCTGGTCAAGACCTCGCTGTTCCTGTCGGCCGGGGCGGTGGAGCGACTCGCCGGGACGGGCCGCCTCGACCGGCTCGGGGGGCTCGGCCGCGCCCACCCCGCGCTCGCCGTGGCGTTCGGGCTCGCCGCGCTGTCGCTGGCGGGGCTGCCGCCGTTGTCGGGGTTCTTCGGCAAGCTGCTCCTGATCGAGGTGGCGTTCGTGGACGGCCAGTGGCTGATCGCCGGCGTCGCGATCCTCGTCAGCCTCTACACGCTGACGTCGATGGTGAAGATCTGGAACGCGACCTTCTTCGGCGACACGGCCCCCGCGGTCGCCGCGATCCGGGTGCTGCCGGGGTGGGGCCGGCCGGCGATCGCCGGCGGTGCGGACGACGGGGGCGCCGGGGCCGTGTCCCGCTGGGGGATGGTCGGTCTCGTCGGCGCGCCGCTCACGCTGGCGGTGATCTCGCTCGGGCTGGGGCTCGGCGCGGAGGGCCTCTACCGGCTCTCGCTCGCCGCCGGCGAGATGCTCGCCGATCCCTCGGTGTACGTCGACGCGATCCTGGGAGGTGGCTCCTGATGCCGGGCTGGGTGCGTCCGTGGCGGCTGGTGTGGTTCGTCGCCTTCTACGTCTGGGAGGTGATCGTCGCCAACGCGTACGTCGCGTGGGAGGTGCTGACGCCGCGCCACCACATGAGCCCGGGGATCATCGGCGTTCCCGTCGAGTCCCGGACCGCCATCGAGGTGACCTGGCTCGCGAACCTCGTGTCGTTCACGCCGGGGACGATCACCGTCGACGCGGATCTCGAGCGCGGTGTGCTCTACGTGCACGGGCTCCACGTCCGCGACCGGGAGTCGTTCGTCGCGCAGATCCGGAGCCTGGAGCGTCGGCTGCTCCGGGTGCTGCGGTGAGGGGGGCCCGGTGACGGTCATCGGTGTCGCGCTGATCGGACTGACGGTGGCGTTCCTGCTGTCCCTCGTCCGGGTGATCCGGGGGCCGTCGATCGCGGACCGGACCATCGCCGCCGATCTCTGCTTCCTCGCGGTGATCGGCGTGATCGCGCTCGTCTCCGTGGACCGGGGCGTGCCGCAGTTCGTCGACGTCGCGCTCGTCGCGACCCTGCTCGGGTTCCTGGCCACGATCGCGCTGGCCTGGCTGCTCCTGGAGCGGTGGTCGTGATCGTGGTCGCGGACGCCCTGATCCTCCTCGGCGTCGGTCTCATCGTGCTCGCCGGGCTCGGGGTGGCCACGCTGCCCGACCTGTTCTCGCGCATGCACGCGGCGACGAAGACGACGAGCCTGGGGCTGTCGCTTCTCCTCCTCGGGACCGCCGTCCTCCACGGGACCGGGTACACGGCGCTGAAGCTCCTGCTCGCCGCCGTGTTCCTCTTCGCCACCCAGCCGGTCGCGGCGCACGTGCTGAGCCGGGCGGCGCACCGAGCGGGGGTCGAGGTCTGGGAGGGCACGCGCTGGGACGACCTCGCCGAGCGTCACGAGGGCGAGGCGGAGGCGGGCGGGCGGCCGCGCTCCCCTGACTAACCTGCTTGGCGGTTGGTAGCGCTCCGGCGGGCGGGGAGCCGGGCGACCCCCACGCACGACCGATGGAGGCCGATCTGTCCCTGCTTCCGCTCGCCGCCGTCGTGGTCTCGCTCGTCGCGGCGGTCGCGATCGTCGTGTCGGGGCGCTGGCCGAACCTCCGCGAGGCCTGGACCCTGCTCGCGGCAGGGACCAAGGTGGTGCTGATCCTGGCCCTGCTCCCCGCCGTGCTCGGCGGTGAGGAGCCGACGATCCGGCTGTTCTCGGTCGTCGACGGACTGGAGCTCGTCCTGCGGGCCGACGCCGCCGGGATGGTCTTCGCGATCCTCGCCTCCGTGCTCTGGCTCCTCACGTCGGTCTACTCGATCGGCTACGTGCGCGGTCTCGACTCGCACCGCCAGACGCGGTACTTCGCGAGCTTCGCGGTCTGCCTGTCGGCGACGATCGGGCTCGCCTTCTCGGCGAACCTGTTCACCTTCTTCGTCTTCTACGAGCTGCTCACCGCCGCGACCTACCCGCTCGTCGCGCACAAGGGGTCCCCGGAGGCGCTGTCGGCAGGGCGGACCTACCTCGCGTACCTGATCAGCGGCGGGATGGCGCTGCTCCTCGCCGTCGTGGCCACCCACGTCGTGGTCCCCGGCGCCCCGTTCGTGGCCGGCGGCTACCTGGGGGACGCGCTCGGCCCGGGCCCCCTCGTCGCGGTGTTCGCGCTGTTCGCTGTCGGGGTCGGGACGAAGGCGGCGGTGATGCCGTTGCACGCCTGGCTGCCGGCTGCGATGGTGGCGCCGACCCCGGTGAGCTCGCTCCTGCACGCCGTCGCGGTGGTGAAGGCAGGGGTGTTCGGCTTCACCCGGGTGATCGGCTACGTCGTCGGTCCGGGCGCACTCAGTGAGGTCGGTGCGGCCGCGGTGCTCGCCGCCTTCGCGGCGGTCACCATCCTGGTCGCGTCCCTCGTGGCCTTCCGCCAGGACAACCTGAAGCGCCGGTTGGCGTACTCGACCGTCGCGCACCTGTCGATGATCGTCCTCGGTCTGTCGGTGCTGTCGGCGAGCGCGTGGAACGGCGCACTCCTGCACATCGTCAACCACGGCGCCCTGAAGATCACGCTGTTCTTCTGCGCCGGGGCGATCTACGTCCGTACCCACGTGGAGAACATCAGCGAGATGGACGGGATCGGGCGGCAGATGCCGGTGACGATGTCGGCCTTCGGGCTGGCCTCCCTCGGGCTCGCCGGTGTCCCGCCGGTCGGGGGCTTCGTCAGCAAGTGGTACCTGGGCCTCGGTGCGATCGACGCACAGGAGGTGGTGCCCGCCGTGGTGCTGCTCGGCTCCGGTCTGCTCACCGCCGGGTACCTGCTGCCGATCTTCTTCCGCGCCTTCTTCCGCCGCTCGGACACGTACACGACGTGGTCGGAGGCATCCCCGCTGATGGTGGTCCCGCTCGCGGTGACCGCGGTCGCCGGCCTCGTCCTGGGGTTGGGTGACGTCCTCGGGATCGGGGCGCTGTCGTCGCTGAGCTCGGTGGACGTGATGGGGGGTGCGCCGTGAAGCGGATCTGGCTGATCACCGGTGCAGCGTTCGTCGTCTCCGTCCTCGTCGACCTCCTGGTCGGTGCCGGAACCCCCGGGCTGATGTCCGCGTACGGCTTCGTCGGGTGCGTCGCCATCGTGATCGTCTCGAAGTGGCTGGGGAGCGCGTTCATCCAGCGTCCCGACCGCGGGGGCGACGGACCCGACGGGGCCGCGGTCGACGGGGACCGGACGTGGGACGGGGAGGACGGCGGTGCTTAGCCTCCCTCCGGCCCTCGTGCTGTTCGCCGGCGCGGCGCTGCTGCCGCTGGTGCCGCGGGCGGCGCGCACGGCGTGGTTCCTCGCCGCGCCGCTCGCGGCGGGCGTGCTGATCGCGCTGCTGCCCCTCGGCTCCCTGATCGAGGTCGGCTTCCACGGCTACGACATCACCCCGCTGCGCGTGGACCGGTTGAGCCTGCCGTTCGCCTACGTCTTCGTGGCGGTGACCGTCCTCGCCGGGGTGTTCGGGCTGAAGGTCATGAGCACCGCCGAGCGGGTCGCGGCGTTGGCGTACGCGGGCAGCGCGCTCGGGGTCGTCTTCGCCGGGGACCTGCTGACCCTCTTCTTCTTCTGGGAGCTGAAGGTCGTCACCTCGGTCTTCCTCATCTGGGCCCGCCGGACGCCGCACTCGGACCGAGCGGGGATGCGCTACCTCTTCGTCCACCTCACCGGCGGCGTGGTGCTCGTCGGCGGGATCCTGTGGCACCTCGCGGACACCGGGTCGCTGGCGTTCGTCGCCTTCGAGATGGGCGGGCCCGCCGCGCTCATCCTCGTCGGGTTCCTGCTCAGCGCCGCCGTTCCCCCGCTGCACGCCTGGCTCGCGGACGCCTACCCCGAGGCGACCGTCGCCGGGATGGTCTTCCTGTCCGCGTTCACGACGAAGGCGTCCGTCTACGCGCTGGCCAGGGGGTTCGCCGGGGTCGAGGTCCTCGTGTGGCTCGGGGTCGCGATGGCGCTGTACGGCGTGGTCTACGCCGTGCTCGAGAACGACATCCGGCGGCTGCTCGCCTACCACATCATCAGTCAGGTCGGCTACATGGTCGCGGCGGTCGGCATCGGGACCGAGCTGGCGATCAACGGGGCGACCGCGCACGCGTTCGCCCACATCCTGTACAAGGCGCTGCTGCTCATGGGCGCCGGGGTGGTGCTGCACACCACCGGGCGATCGCAGCTCACGCGGCTCGGCGGCCTCGCACGCTCCATGCCGGTCGTGCTCGTCCTGTACATGGTCGGCGCGTTCTCCATCTCGGCCGTGCCGCTGTTCAGCGGGTTCGTGAGCAAGGAGCTCGTCCTCCACGCGGCCAGCCACGAGGGGCGCACCGCGGTGCTGTGGCTGCTCAAGCTCGCGTCGGTCGGGACCTTCCTGCACACCGGTCTGAAGCTGCCGTACTTCACCTGGTTCGGTCCGGATCGGGGACTCGAGCCGGAGCCGGTGCCGACGAGCATGTACGCCGGGATGGGGTTGATCGCCGGCCTGAACGTCGCCATCGGCCTCGCTCCGGAGCTGCTGTACGGGATCCTCCCCTTCGCGGTGGACTACGAGCCGTACACGGCGGCGAAGGTCGTCGAGATGGTGCACCTGCTGACGTTCACCGCGCTCGCGTTCTGGGTGTTGCGGGGCAAGCTCGGCGGGGAGCCGACCGTCAGCCTCGACACCGACTGGTTCTACCGCGGGCTGCCCCGGCGGCTCGTTCGGGTCCCGCAACGGCTGGGTCTGCCCCGGCGGGTGCCGCGCCCGGCGCCGGCGCTGGTCGACGCCCTGCGGCCTCTCTCGGAGGTCCGCTTCCTCCGATACGTTGCTCCCGAGACCGCGGCCGCCGGCGACCGGTCGTCGTACCCGACGTGGTTCCTCGGGGCCGTCGTCACCGTGACGTTCGTGGTCGTCCTCGGGTTGGGGCTGCTGTCGTGAACCGGATCGCCGGCTTCCTCGTCGTGTCCGCGACCCTCTTCGCGTTCTGGGTCGGGCTGTCCTCGCAGCACACGCCGTTCTTCGTGGGGATGGGGGCGGTGGCCGCCGTGTCGGTCGCGGCGCTCACCCACGACCTCGTCATGGACGCCGTGGCCGGTGGGCGGCTGCCGTGGCGCCTGCTCCCCCTGCGCTCGTGGCGCTTCGCCTCGTACCTCGTGTGGCTGCTCTCGCGGATGATCGTCGCGAGTGTGCAGGTGGCCTACTACGTCCTGCACCCGCGCATGCCGCTCGATCCGGGGATCGTGCGCTTCCCCACCCGGCTGCGGAGCCGTCTCGCGCGGACCATGGTCGCGAACACGATCACGCTCATCCCGGGCACCCTGACCGTCGACCTCGTCGGTGACGAGTACATCGTCCACACGTTCGTCCCGAGCTCCGCGGACGATCTCATCAGCGGTGAGCTGCAGCGCAAGGTCGGGGCGATCTTCCTCGAGGAGCCACCCGCGCCGGCCCACGTCCTGTGGGACCCCCCCCGGGACGGTGCGTCGTGACCGGCGCCTTCGTCCCCGTGGCGCTGGCCATCGGCCTGCTCGTCGCCGTCGCGCTGCACCGGGTCGCCCGGGGGCCGACCGTCCCGGACCGGCTGGTCGGCGCGGCGCTGGCCACGGCCAACAGCGTCGTCCTGCTGGTGGTGCTCGGCTTCCTGTTCGAGCGCGTCGAGATGTTCGTCGACATCGCGCTCGCCTACGCACTGCTCGCGTTCCTCTTCCCGATCGCCCTCGCCAAGCACCTGGACCGGGAGGCCGACGCCCAGCCGACGGAGGGGTGGGCCGAGCACCTCGAGCCCGACGACGGCACGGACCGGGACGCGGACGGGGACGAGCTCACGGGGGGCGGGCGATGATCGCCGTCGTCGCCGCGGGACTGATCGCCGTCGGCATCTTCTTCATGGCGGTGAGCGCGATCGGGTTGATCCGCCTCCCCGACTTCTACACCCGGGCGCACGCCGTCGCGAAGTCCGAGACGCTGGGGTTGCTGTTGATCGTCCTCGGTCTGGTCCTCCTGCACGGGGGGAGGCCGGGCACGCTGCAGCTGTTGCTGATCGCCGGTTTCGCGTTCCTCGCGAACGCGACCGCGATGCACGCGCTGGCGCGCGCAGCGGTCCGCGTCGGCGTCACGCCGTGGACGAAGGAGGACCGGTGATCTGGCAGCTCGACCTCCTGCTGTTCCTCATCCTCGTGGTGACGGCGGGGATCGCCCTGTGGGTGCGCGACCTGCTCGCGTCGGTCGCTGTGCTCGCCGCGTTCAGCCTCTTCGTCGCGCTGCTGTTCGCCGGGATGGGCGCGGTCGACGTCGCCTTCGTCGAGGCGGTACTCGGTTCGGCCTTCGTCGGCATCCTCTTCCTGTCCGCGCTGGCCGTGACCGGTCGGGGCGGACAGGGCCGCGGCCGGCGCGCCCACCGCGTCGCCATCCCGGTCGTGGCCGCGTTCCTCGCGCTCATGGTCTTCGCGAGCGGCGGTCTGCCCGACCGGGGCGATCCCGACGCTCCGGCGCACACCCACGTCTCCCCGGCCTACCTCGAGGGGACGCTGGAGGACACCGAGACCCCGAACGCGGTCACCGCGGTCCTCGCCGACTACCGCTCGCACGACACGCTCGGCGAGACGCTGATGATCTTCACCGCGGCGATGGCCGCGGTGGTCGTGCTCGCCAGGCGGGAAGAGCGATGATCGGCCGGCACGAGAGCGAGATCGTCCGGGTCGTCGGGTGGCTGCTGATGCCGTTCATCCTGCTCTTCGGGCTGTACGTCATCGCACACGGCCACTACGGGCCCGGAGGTGGCTTCGCCGGCGGGGTCGTGCTCGCGGTGGGGGTGATGCTGCTCCGCATCACGGCGGAGACCGACGTCACCTACGCGCGCGTGCCGTTGACGACCGGCCCGGTCAGCATGGCGGCCGGGATGCTCGCGTTCGTGCTCGTCGGGCTCGTCCCGATGCTGGCCGGAGGCGGGTTCCTCGACTACGCGGCGGTCCCGATCGACCTCCCCGCCTCCCGCCTGCGCTACCTGGGGATCCTCGCGGTGGAGGCCGCCATCGGGTTCGCGGTGTTCGGGGCGCTGCTGTGGATCTTCGACACCCTCGCGGGGAGGGAGATGCGGTGATCGAGCTCATCCAGACGCGCTACTTCTACGTGCTCGTCGTCCTCCTCCTCTCGATCGGGCTGTACGGGATCCTCGCGGAGCGCAACCTCATCAAGAAGGTGGTCGGGCTCACGATCTTCAAGACCGCGATCTTCCTCTTCTTCATCGAGGGTGCGGTCAAGGTCGACGCGACCGTCCCGGTGATCGACCCGGAGTTCGGGACCAGCGCCGCGCGGTACATGAACCCGCTGCCGCACCTGCTCATCCTCACCGCGATCGTCGTGAGCGTCGCCAGCGTCGGTGTCGCGCTGGCCATCGTCGTGGTGCTGCAGCGCGCCCACGACACCGTCGACGAGGACGAGATCGTCCAGCGGCTGGGCGACTGACGTGTCCGCGATCCCGGTGCTCGTCCCGGTCACCGCACTGGCCGCCGCGGTGCTCGCCGGCGTGGCCGGGCTGTGGCGTCCGGCGGTGGCACGGGTCATCGCGGCCACCGGGACCGCGTCCGCCGGGGTGCTGAGCGCCGTCGGGTTGACCGCCGCGGTGCGCGACGCGCCGCTCACCCACGACCTCGGCGGCTGGCCCCCGCCGATCGGGATCGAGTACGTCCTGGATCCACTGTCGGGCTTCATGGCGCTGCTCATCACGGTCGTGGGCACGCTCGTGATCGTCTACACGCCGCGTGCCGGGTTCGGCGGGGAGCTGCGCCGCGGCGTCCCGGTCGCGAGCCTCACCCTGCTGCTGATCACCGGGCTGCTCGGTGTGGTCATGAGCGGCGACCTGTTCAACCTGTACGTGTTCCTCGAGGTGTACGCCATCGCGACGTACGCGCTGGTCACCCTGGGTGGGGCGAAGGCGACCCTCGCCAGCCTGCGCTACCTGCTGCTCGGCGGGATCGGCAGCGGCTTCTACCTCCTCGGGATCGGGTTCGTGTACTTCTCGACGGGGTCGCTGAACATGGCCGACGTGGCCACGCGCCTCGTCGGCCTCGGCGACTCCCCGACGGTCATCGCCGCGGCGGTGCTGATCGTCGTCGGCCTCGGCATCAAGATGGCGCTGTTCCCGCTGCACGTCTGGCTGCCCGATGCGCACAGCTACGCGCCACCGTCGGTGGCGGCGCTGCTGGCCGCGATCCAGGTGAAGGCCGCGGCGTACGCACTGATCCGGGTGCTGCTCGGGGTGTTCGGGCCCGAGTACGTGATCGACGAGCTGCCACTCATGGAGGTGCTGGCGTGGTTCGGGGCCGGGGGGATCGTGGTCGGCACGCTGCTGGCGGTGCGCCAGGACGACTTCAAGCGCATGCTCGCCTACAGCACGGTGGCGCAGCTCGGCTACATCGGTCTCGGCATCGGACTGGCGAACCCGATCGCGCTGGCCGGCGCGCTGTTCCATATCCTCGCGCACGCTCTCGCCAAGAGCTGCATGTTCTTCGTCGCCGGGAGCGTGATCGACCGCACCGGGCTGAAGGCCGTGTCGCGCTTCGGCGGTCTGGGGCCGCGCATGCCGTGGACGATGGGCGGCTTCGCGGTCGCAGCGATGTCGATGGTCGGGATCCCGGGCACCGCGGGGTTCGTCAGCAAGTTCTACCTGGTCTGGGGCAGCGTGGACGCGGGCCGGTGGCTGTTCGCCGCGCTGATCGTCGTCAGCAGCCTCGGCACGCTCGCGTACTTCCTCAAGGTGTTCGAGCGGGTGCACATGGCGGGCGACCTCGACGTCGCCGCGGAGCGGGCCGGCGAGTCGCAGCTCGGGATCGTCGGGCCGATCCTCGTGCTCGCCACCGGCCTCGTCGTGTTCGGGGTGGCCAGCGCCGGCGTGTTCACGTGGGTGCTGCGCCCGATCGCGAGCACGATGCTCGGCCTCTGACCGGGACGGGTCAGCGACGTAGCGCGTCGAGCGCGTCCTCGAACGTCTCCACGGGGACGATCTCGATGTCCCCGTGGGCGGCCTCCCGCGCGACCTCCTCGAGTCCGGCCGGGACGAGGAAGACGTCCGCGCCGGCGTCGACCGCGCTGACGACCTTCTTGTCCACCCCGCCGACGCGGCCGACGCGGCCGGCGAGGTCGAGGGTGCCGGTGCCGGCGACCGTGCGGCCGGCGACGAGGTCCTCCTCGGCGAACAGGTCGTAGACGGCGAGCGCGAGCATCAGCCCGCCGGACGGGCCCCCGATCCGGGCGCGGACGTCGAACGCGACGTCGTCGGGGAGGTCGAAGCGCTGGTCGACGGTCTGGACGAGCACGCCGAGGCCGACCCCGGCGATCTCCTCGATCACGTCCAGGGTGACCTCGAGGCCGACCTCCCGATCGTCTCGGAGGACCACCAGGTGCAGCCGCTGGCCGGCATCGGCGCTGGTGGTGATGGCCTGCAGCTCGCTCGCGAAGTTGATGGGCTGGCCGTCCGCCTCGACGACGGTGTCGCCGGGCTCGAGGATCCCGTCCGCGGGAGCCCCCGCCAGCACGTCGACCACCTGTGCGCCGTCCCCCTCCACGCGCACGTCCCGCCCTGCCTCCTGGAGCGCGATCGCGGCGGCGATCCGGACGCTCTCGTCGAAGATCTCGCGCTGCTGCCGGAAGAACTCCTCCTCGTCCACCCCCTCCGGGATGACGCTGCGCGGGACGGTGAGGTCGCGGTCGCCGTCGATCAGGGCGACGAAGGCGCCGCGGGCGGTCGTGGGTCGCACCGAGACGGTGGTGATGAGCAGGTCCCCGGTCAGCTCGTCGGTCTGACCCGTGATCTCGACCGCGGCCGTGACCGGCGTCGTCGGCGACGGGGCGATCTCGAACAGCGGGAGCGGGACGACCACCGAGGCCCAGACGAGCAGCGCGA
>CAZADJ010000052.1:0-6432 GCA_964483845.1 uncultured Actinomycetota bacterium
GGCGTGCGAGCCGGACCACGTGACCGTTCAGCGCCTCGAGCTCCATCGGCTTGCCGTGCTCCAGGTCGTAGTGGAGCGAGGAGTAGGAGTCGTCGTCGAGGCTCTCGGCCAGCGTGACCGCCTCGTCGACCGCGTCGTCGGGCAGCGCGATCCCCTCCGCGGCGGCGACGGTGGCGACCTCGGTGATGACCGCCCGGTACATGCGCCAGGCCTCGTCGTCGGCCCGCAGGGCGCCCAGCGGCAGCCGCGACGCCGCGGTCATCCCCGCCTGCGCACAGATGAAGACGAACTTGCGCCACATCGCGGCGCGCACGTCGGTGGAGAGCTCCGCGTCGACGTCCGCCGCGCGGAGCGCCTCGAGCAGGTGCTGCGCGCGCTCGGACCGGCGACCGTCGAGCTCACCGAAGACGAACCGTGTCGGCCCGCCGCTGTGCTCGACCACGCCCGGCTCGGCGATGGTCGAGAAGATGAACGCCACCCCGCCGAGCACGTGACCGGCGCCGACGGCCGCGGCGATGCGGTCCTCGTTGTCCACCCCGTTCTGGAACGAGACGACGGCGGTGTCCTCGCGCAGCAGCGGGTCGAGCTGCCCGGCGGCCTCCTGCGTGTCGGTCGACTTCACCGTGAACAGGACGGCGTCGACCGGTCCGATCTCGCCGGGGTCGTCGGTCGCGGGGACCCGCACGTGCGCGTCGCCGAACACGCTCCGCAGCGTCAGCCCGTCCGCGCGTAGCGCCTCGAGGTGAGCGCCGCGCGCGACCAGGTGCACCTCGGCGGCGTCGGCGTCGGCGAGGCGCGCGCCGAGGTATCCACCCACCCCACCGGCGCCGAGGACCGCGACCCGCACCTCAGCCCTTCACCGCCCCCATGGTGAAGCCGGCGATGAAGCGCTCGAGCAGGATGTTGAACACGATCGCGATCGGCACGGCGACGAGCACCGCGGCGCCCTGCAGCGACTGCCAGAAGAAGACGTCACCGCGGATCAGCTCCGTGGGCACCCCGATGCTGATGGTCTTCTCCGCCGTGGACGACAGGAACGCGAGCGCGTAGATGAACTCGTGCGCGGCGAGCGTGAAGGCGAAGACGATCACCGCGACGATGCCGGGGAAGGCGAGCGGGATCACCGTGCGCACGAACGCCCCGAGCCGGCTGTAGCCGTCGACCATCGCCTGCTCCTCGATGTCCCGGGGGATCCCCTTCAGGAACCCGATGAGGAGCCAGACCGAGACCGGGACGGTGATCGTCGGGTAGACGAGCACGAGCGACCACGTGTTGTTCAGCAGGTCGAAGAACCCCACGACCCGGGTCATCGGGATGAACAGCAGGGTCGGTGGGATGAGGTAGACCATGAAGATGGCGATGCCCAGGGGGCCGGACCACTTCATGTCGAGGCGCGCGAGCGCGTAGGCGGCGGGCAGGCCGATCAGCAGCGTGATGGCGACGACGAGGAGGCCGACCCACAGCGCGTTCCAGGCGAAGGTGAGGAAGTCCGACCGGAACAGCAGGTGCTCCCAGTGGCGCAGCGTCGGCGGCTGGTTGTAGATGAACGGGTTGTTCGCCTTCGTGTACAGGTCCGGGCTCGCCTTGAACGAGGTGATCGTGCTCCAGACGAACGGCCCCGCGGCGAACAGCGCGGCGGTGATCGCGATGGCGTAGAGCGAGATCCGGCTGGCGACGTGGCGACGGCGACGCTGCCGGCGTCGCTGCTCGACCGCGTCCGCGTCGGTGACGTCCACGCCCGCCCCCGCTCCGGTCTGCACTCTCGTGTCGACGGCCATCACATCACCTCCATCCGCTTCACCGCGCGGAGGATCGCGATCGCCGCGGCGAGCAGCAGCGGGAAGAGGAAGAGCGCGACCGCCGCGCCCTGGGCGAGGTCACCGCCCTCGATCCCCTTGAAGAACGCCCAGCTGGAGAGGACCTGGGTGGACTGGGTCGGCCCGCCCCGCGTGAGGATGAAGACGACGGTCATGTCGGCGAAGGTGAGGATGGCGCCGAACAGGGTCGCGATCGCGATGATCGGCAGCAGGAGCGGGATGGTGATCTCCCACATCTCCCGCCAGAAGCCCGCCCCGTCGATCTTGACCGCGTCCTTGATCTCGTTCGGGATGGCCATGAGGCCGGCCATGATGATGACCGCGGCGACCGGGACGATGCGCCAGGTGTGCACCGCGATGATCGTGCCCATGGCCAGGACCGGGCGTCCGAGCCAGTACATGTTCGACTCGATGAACCCGAACCAGCGCAGCACCCAGTCGATCGGGCTGAAGATGGAGTCGACCAGCCACAGCCAGGAGACCGCGGCGAGCGCGACCGGCGTCGTCCACGGCAGCAGGACGCAGAAGCGGACGATCCACTTCCCCTTGAAGTCCTTGACGAGGACCATCGCGACGACCTTGGCGAGCACGACCACCAGCGCCATCGAGATGCCGGTGAAGACGATGGTGTTCCAGAACGAGGTCCAGAAGACGCCCGAGTTCAGGATGGTGCGCCACTGGCGCAGCCCGACGAAGTTCAGGGCCGGGTTCCCGGTGGTGACGTTGGTGAAGCTGAACACGATGGCGAGGACGAAGGGGATGGCGACCAGGCCGACGATGTAGACGACCGTCGGCAGCAGGAAGAGCTTCGCGATCAGGTCGTCGCGGTCCGCGAAGGACCGCCGCGGCGGGGCGGTCCCCGTCGCGCGGTCCCACGTGGCCGTCTCCGCGGTCACCGTCCCGTCTCCGGTCGCTGTCCCGGCCGCGTCATGCGCGCACCGCCCTCGCCCGGGTCCGCTCGCCGGTCCCGCTGTCGAAGAAGCGCAGGTCGCGTTCGAGCACCGCGAAGCGCTGGTCGCGGTCGGCGGTGACGTCGACGTCGACGGTCGCGGGGATGCGCGCGATGACGTCGGTGTCCTCCTCGCCGAGCCCGGAGATGGTCCCGTAGACGTGACGGTCGCCCGACAGGTACTCGATGCGGTGCACCCGCACGTCGACCTCCAGCACGTCGCCGTCCGCGCCGATCGCCTGACGCGGGAGGAGGTTCTCGGGTCGGAAGCCGAGGAGGTGGTCGCCGCGGTCGATGAGGTTCATCGGCGGCGACCCGATGAAGGTCGCGACGAAGGTGTCCGCCGGGTCCGAGTAGACGTCCTTCGGCGGTCCGATCTGGCGCACCTTGCCGTCGAGCATCACCACGATGCGGTCACCGAGCCCCATCGCCTCGACCTGGTCGTGGGTGACGTAGATGGTCGTGGTGCCGAGCCGTTCCTGGAAGCGCTTCAGCTCGTCACGCGCGGAGGCGCGGAGCTTCGCGTCGAGGTTGCTGAGCGGCTCGTCGAGGAGGAAGACGCTCGGGTCGCGCACGATCGCGCGCGCGAGCGCCACCCGCTGGCGCTCACCGCCGGACAGGTGGCGTGGCTTGCGGTCCATCAGGTGGCCGATGCCCAGCAGTCCGGCCGCCCACTCGGCCTTCGTGCGCCGCTCGTCGGGCTCGATCTTCGCCGGCTTCAGGGGGAAGACGATGTTCTCGAACACGGTCTTGTGCGGGTACAGGGCGTAGCTCTGGAACACCATCGCGATGCCCCGGGCCCGGGGCGGGAGCCCGTTGACGACGTTGCCGCCGATCAGCACCTCCCCCTCGGTCGGCTCCTCGAGGCCGGCGATCGTCCGCAGCAGCGTCGTCTTCCCGCAGCCCGACGGGCCGAGGAGCACGAGGTACTCGCCCTCGTCGGTGGCGATGTCCACGCCGTCCACGGCGCGGACGTCGCCGTCGTCGAAGTGCTTCTTCAGCCCGCGGATCTCGACGGCGTGTGCCATCTGCGCTCCCTACCGTCCCGGGGACCGGCGGTGCGTCCCCGGGTTCGTCGTCGGTCGGTGGTCGCTCGCGGTGATCACCCGCCGCCGACCAGACCCTCTTCGCGCCACTTCTCGAAGATCTCCTCGCACTCGTCGTGGGCCTGCTGGACCGACTCCTCGGCGCTCTGCTCGCCGCGGGCGGCGCGGGCGAGCATGTTCGGCAGCACGAAGGTCCCGTTGATCTCGCCGATCGCGGGGCTCGCCGGCCCGGGGTGGCCGAGGTTGGTCGACCAGTCCAGCGCGTCCTTCAGCGGCTGGAGCTTCGTCGGGTCGTCGCCCTCGATCACGAAGGGGTCCTCGTCGAGCCAGTCCTCGAGCTCGGGGACCTGGTCGGGGAACCCCGGGAAGTCGTACAGCTTGGACTCGAACGCCGCCTGGTTGAGGTTCGCCGTGTAGTGCAGCAGGAACTCCTGGGCGGCGTCGAAGTTGGTGGAGAAGCTCGGCGCGATCCAGTTGTACATGACGTGCTGGGCGGCCCACTGGTCGGCCGGGCCCTCCAGGGCGGGGACGAAGAAGACGTCGGTGGCGATGTCCGGGTTCTCCTCTTGCGCGGTGCGCCAAGCGGAGATCGAGTTGAGGATGTAGCTCAGCTCGCCGGAGATCAGGCCCTGGTTGTTGGACGCGGCGTTCCAGGCGAAGACCTCGTCGGTCATCGCGGACTCGAAGAGCTCCTGCGCGTACTCCACGGCGGCGATGGTCTCGTCGGACATGAGCGTCACGGCCTCGCTCTCGTCCTGGACCGCCCCCCCGTACGACCACATCAGCGCGCGGGCGTACATGTTCGAGTCGATCTCCTGGGACATGCCCAGCCCCATCTGGACGCCCTGCTCCTCGAAGATCCGTGCGCCGCCCTCGCGCAGCTCGTCCCACGTCGAGGGCCCGTCGGGCAGGTCGGCCTGCTCCCACAGCGACTTGCGGTAGTCGCCGGGGTCGGGCACCCAGGCCGGCGCGTAGGCGTAGAAGTTGTCCGTGGTGGGGTTGAAGCTGGAGCGCTCGCACAGCTCGAGCTGCTGGCCGAAGCGGCTGGTCGCCTCGTCCATCAGGTCGTTCATCGAGTGGACGCTCGGCTCGAACTGCGACAGCGTCGCGATGAACTGGATCAGGTCGTGGCCCTCGCCGGCGGAGACCTCCGACGAGATCCGGGCCGGGATGTCGGCGACGTTGATGTGGTCGACGGTGACGTCGACACCGACCTCCTCACCCCACTCCTGCGCGAACGGACCGAACCAGTCGTCGTGCCGCGGCACGAAGTGGCTCCACAGCAGGATGCGCAGCTCGCCGGAGAGATCCGTCGTCGGCTCGGTGAAGGTCGGTTCGGGCGCCGGCTCGCCGGCGTCGCCTCCCTCGTCGCCCACGCCGCACGCGGCGGCGAGCGCCGCGAGGCTGGCGGTCTGGATGAACCGCCGCCTCGTCAGCCGGTACTGGTCCTTGCTCGGGCTCATCTCGTGCCTCCTCGGTCAGCTCCCGTCGGAGGGGCGGACGGAGACCGAGCTGCGCACCCGCACGCCGGCCGCGCTCCGGTCCGTGCGCTCCTCCTCCCTCGACGCTAGTACGTCGGGCGCGGCGATGGGAGCGTCCGGTCGACCGCCACCGGTCCGCGCCGGGGTCTAGGTTGGACCGGTGAGGCGACGACGAGAGGAGGCTCGATGCGCGCCGTTCGTGTCCACGAGGTCGGCGGGCCGGAGGTCCTGCAGGTCGACGAGGTCGACGTCCCCGAGCCGGGTCCCGGGGAGGTCCGCGTCCGGGTCGAGGCGGCAGGCCTGAACTTCATCGACACCTACCACCGGGACGGGAAGTACCCGGTTGAGCTGCCCGCGACGATCGGGGTCGAGGCCGGCGGGGTGGTCGACGCGGTCGGGCCCGACGTCGACGGTGTATCCGAGGGCGACCGGGTCGCCTACACGGGACAGCGTGGGGCCTACAGCGAGCAGCAGGTCGTGCCGGCCGACGCGGTGGTCGCGGTCCCCGACGGGCTGGAGATGCGCACCGCGGTCGCCGCGCTGCTGCAGGGCATGACCGCGCACTACCTCACGCACGACACCTACCCGCTGTCCGGCGGGGAGGTCGCGCTGGTCCACGCGGCGGCCGGCGGTGTCGGCCACCTGCTGACACAGATCTGCGGGCACCTCGGCGCGGAGATCGTCGCCACCTGCGGCACCGAGGAGAAGGCCGAGCTGGTGCGCGGCTACGGCGCCGACCACGTGGTCGTCTACACCGAGGAGGACTTCGCCGAGGCGGTGGAGGACGTGACCGAGGGGCGGGGGGTGGACGTCGTCTACGACGGGGTCGGCCGGGCGACCTTCCGGGACGGCCTCGGCTGCCTCCGGCGGCGCGGGACGATGGTGCTCTACGGGCAGGCGAGCGGACCGGTGGATCCGCTCGATCCCCAGGAGCTCAACCGGCACGGGTCGCTGTACCTCACCCGCCCGTCCCTGTTCCACTACGTGGCCGAGCGCGACGAGCTGGAGCGCCGCGCCCGCGACCTGTTCGGCTGGATCGCCGACGGGGAGATCGAGGCGCGCATCGATCGCACCTTCCCGCTGGAGGAGGCGGCCGACGCGCACCGCTACCTGGAGGGGCGCCGGACCCGTGGCAAGGT
>CAZADJ010000052.1:6532-14110 GCA_964483845.1 uncultured Actinomycetota bacterium
CGTGATGCGCATCGGAGCGGCGATCAGCCCCACCCCCGACGGCGGCCTCGCGGCCGCCGAGGCGGCCGACGCCGCCGCGCAGGACCTCGGCGACGAGGGGTGCCGGCTCGCGGTCGTCTTCGCCGGACCCGACCACGCCGACGCGCTCACGGGGATCGCGGCGGCCGTCGAGGCCCGGCTCGACCCCGAGGTGGTGATCGGTGGCGTGGCGCAGGGGGTGGTCGGACCCGCGACCGAGGTCGAGGGCCAGGCTGGCGTCGCGGTCTGGGCGGTGGCCGGAGCCGAGGGGGAGGTCCGCCCGTTCCGTTCGTGGTCGCAGCGCACCGCCGACGGCGGTGTCGCGGTCGTCGGCTGGCCGGACACCACCCCGGACGACGTCGCGGTGGTGCTGGCCGACCCGCACAGCTACCCGATGGCGCAGGTCGTGAGCCACGTCGGCGGCGAGCGCCCCGGCCACCCGGTCGTCGGGGGGATGCTCACCCCCGGGTCCGGCCCCGGTCGTCTGCTGCTGCGTGCCCCCGAGGAGTCCACCGGCGCCGAGGTCCACGACGACGGCGCGGTCGGTGTGGTGCTGTCCGGGATGGACGTCGACGCGGTGGTCTCGCAGGGCTGCCGACCGGTCGGCGAGCCGCTCGTCGTGACCGGCGCCGAGCGCAACGTGATCGCGGAGCTCGCCGGTGAGCCCGCGACCGAGCAGCTGCGACGGATCCTCGAGGAGGTGGACGAGGAGGATCGGGCGCTGATGCAGCGCGGGTTGCAGATCGGGCTCGTCGCCGACGAGTACCGCGAGCACTTCGACACCGGCGACTTCCTCATCCGGGCGGTGATGGGTGCCGACCCCGAGGACGGCACGATCACGATCGGTGACGTCCCCGACCTCGGGCAGGTCGTCCAGTTCCAGGTCCGCGACGCGGCCAGCGCGGACGAGGACCTTCGCTCGGTCCTGAAGCGCCGGGAGGGCGCCGCCGGGGCGCTGCTGTTCACGTGCAACGGCCGGGGGCAGCGGTTCTTCGACGAGCCCCACCACGACGCACGGGCCGTCGGCGAGCACCTGACCGACCGGGTCGCGGGGGCGTTCTGCGCCGGCGAGATCGGCCCGGTGGGCGACCGCAGCTTCCTGCACGGCTTCACCGCGTCGCTGGCCGTGTTCGGGCAACGGGCCGACGACCGGGCGTAACCAACACGAAACGGACGGGCAAAGGCGCGGAAACGCCGCTCCGCGATGCTGCTCCGAGCAGGCTGCGACCGGCGCCGGACGCGAGGAGGACCCGTGAAGCTCGTCACCGCGATCGTCAAGCCCCACAAGGTCGAGGACGTGCGTGACGCCCTCCACGACTTCGGGATCCAGGGCATGACCCTGTCCGAGGTGCGCGGCTACGGCCGACAGCGCGGACACACCGAGGTGTACCGCGGCGCGGAGTACACGATCGACTTCGTCCCGAAGGTCCGCATCGAGGTCGTGGTCGAGGACGACACCACCCGCGACGTGGTCGACATCATCGTCAAGGTCACCCGCACCGGCCAGGTCGGTGACGGCAAGATCTGGATCACCCCGGTGGAGGACGTCGTGCGCATCCGCACCGGTGAGCACGGTCCCGAGGCGATCTGAGCGCCGGTCCGGCCGTGCGATGGCCGACCCCGCGACACGCCTGCGTCAGGCGGCGAGCGACCTCGCCGACCGGGGCCCGCCGCCCGGCCGGGCGTGGTGCGGGGCGTGGACGGGTGAGCTCGACGCCGCCCTGACCGAACTGCTCGACGGCGCGACCCCCGGCCCCGGCGCGGTCGCCGTGGTCGCCGTCGGTGGGTACGGGCGGGGTGAGGTCTGCCCCGGCTCCGACGTCGACGTCCTCCTGCTCACCGACCGGGCGCCGCTCGAGCAGCAGACCTCCCTGGTCCGCGACGTCGTCTACCCGCTGTGGGACGCCGGCCTGAAGGTGGGCCACGCCGTGCGCGACCGGCGCGGGGCCGTCGCCGCGTGCGCGGACGTCCGCACGGCGACGGCGACGCTCGACGCGCGACCCGTCGCCGGCGCGGTCGGGCTCGTCCCGCCGCTGCGCGCAGCGGTGATCGCCGAGCTCCGACGCCGCCCGGATCGCTTCCTCGCCGGCCTGGCCACCGAGGACCGGGAGCGTCACCGACGTCGCGGCGACGCCGCCGAGACGCTCGAGCCCGACGTCAAGGCCGGAGCCGGCGGGCTGCGCGACATCCAGTCGCTGCGATGGGCCGCGGCCGCCCTGCTGGGCGAGACCGACCTCGACGCGCTCGTCGCCGGACGCTACCTCGCCGCAGCTGACCGCTCCCGGCTCGCGCGGGCCGAGGAGCTGCTGCTGGCCGTCCGAGTCGCCCTCCACCTCGAGGCCGGTCGCGGCGACGACCGGCTCACCTTCGACCGGCAGGAGCCGGTCGCGCACCGCCTCGGCCGCGGCGACGACGGGGACCGTCCGGCGGGGGAGGTGCTGCTCCACGACGTCTTCCTCGCGGCGCGTGCGACCGATCACGCGCACACGACCGCCTGGCGGCTGCTGGCCGCCGACGCCGCCCGGGTCCGGCGCCGCGGGCCGGCCGCCCGTCGTCGGCGCCGGCCCCCCGACGTCGAGGTCCCGGGGGGTTTCAGCGTCGCCGACGGGGTGCTGACGATCGCCGGGGCCGACACCACCGCCTCCGACTTCCCCGTCCGTCTGCTCGAGGCTCTGGTGGGCTCCGGGGCCGCGCTGGAGCGCGGCGGCGCGACGGCCGTGCGGCGCGCCATCGCGACCGGGGCCGCGTCGGGTTGGACGTGGGACGACGGCGGCGGCGACCGGCTGCTCGCCGTCCTGTGGCGCGGGGCGCCGAGCCTGCCGGCGATCACCGAGCTCGACGACCTGGGGGTGCTCGCGGCGACGATCCCCGAGTGGGCCCCGCTGCGGGCGCGCCCGCAGCGCAACCCGTACCACCGCTACAGCCTCGACCGGCACCTGCTCCACGCCGCGACCGGCCTCGCCGACCTGACGAGACGCGAGGGGTGGGCCGCGGCTGCACTCGACCGGGTCGGGGACCGCGACGGCCTGATGCTCGCGGCGCTGGTCCACGACGTCGGCAAGGCCCACGGCGAGCCCCACAGCGAGACCGGGATCCCGGTCGCCGCGGCGATCGCTCGTCGCCTCGGCGCCGACGAGGCGCGCGTCGCGCTGGTCGAGCGTCTCGTGCGCCACCACCTCCTGCTCCCCGACGTCGCGACCCGTCGGGACGTCACCGACCCCGGCCTGGTGCGTGCCGTCGCCGCTACCGTCGGCGACCGCGACACGCTGGCGTGCCTGCGCCTGCTGGCCGCCGCCGACGGGCTCGCCACCGGCCCGTCGGCGTGGTCGAGCTGGAAGGCACAGCTCGTCGCGACCCTCGCCGAGGAGGTCCGAGCCGTGCTCGACGACACCGCGGCCGCCGACGACGCGTCCGCGGCCGCCCGGGCCGCGGACGAGGCGCGACGGATCGCGCCGGGCCTCGGCGTGGACCGGGCGACGGTGACCGCGCACCTCGACCTGCTCCCCGACCGCTACGCGGCCGCGGTCGGCGCCCGCGCGATCGTTCGCCACGCCGGGCTCGCCGTCTCGCCGGTCGACCCGGGCGAGGTCCGCACCCGGGTGACGCCGGCGGAGACCGACCTCGAGCGCGTCGACCTCCTGGACGTGGTCGCCCGCGACAGCCCCGGCCTGTTCGCGACCGTCGCCGGGGTGATCGCGCTGCACGGCGGCTCGGTGCTCTCCGCGTACGCCTTCACCCGGAGCGACGGGGTCGCGGTCGACACCTTCACCGTGCGCCGTCCCGAGCACGCCGACCCGGCCGACGGCGGCCGGCTCTCCAGCTGGTGGGCGGCGGTCGAGGGCGACCTCGTCGAGGCGATGGCCGGTCGCCTCGCCGTGCGCGCCCGCGTGGAGCGGCGGGCGGACGCGCACGCAGCGGTCCGGCCGTCCGGACCCGAGGTCGCGACGCACGTGCAGATCGATGCCGACGCGTCGGGCGCCACGACGATCGTCGAGGTGCACACCGCGGACTCGGCGGGCGTCCTCTACCGCATCGCCGCCGCGCTGGCCGAGCTCCAGCTCGACGTCGTCGCCGCCAAGGTCGACACGGTCGGCGGCGAGGCGATCGACGTGTTCTACGTGCGTGACGCCCGCGGGCGGGCGCTCGACGACGACCACGCCGGCGAGGTCGTCCTCGCGGTCAGCGACGCGCTGGCGGACTGACCGGATCCTCGTCGACGGCGGGGCCGTTGGCTCGCGGCGCCTGCGGCAGCGCCATGCGGAAGCGGGTCGGCGCGCCGGGGAGCGCCTCGAGGTCGCCGCCGTGCCAGCGCACGATGGACCGGGCGAGCGACAGGCCGATCCCGGTCCCACCACGGCTGCGGGTGAGCGACGGGTCGTTCTGGACGAACCGCTCGAAGATGACCTCGGCGTCCTCGTCGCCGATCCCCTCCCCCTCGTCGCCCACCTCGACCTCGAAGCGCTCGTTCAGGTCGCGGGCGACGACCGCGATGCGCCCCCCGTCCGGCCCGTACTTGTCCGCGTTCTCGATCAGCTCGGCGATCACGCTGGTGATGCGCACCCGGTCGACGACGATCACCGCGTCGAGGTCCCCCTCGATGTCGAGGCGGGCGGCCGGGACGTGCGCGGCCTCCCGCGCGCTGCGGAGCAGGTCGTGTGCGCGGTGGGGGGCGAGGTCGAGCTGCTGGCGGTTGGACTCGATCGCGACCGCCTCGAGCAGCCGCTCGATCAGGATCCGGAGGCGCTCGATGCCGTCCCGGGCGCGCGCGAGCAGGTCGGGGAGCCCCTCGGTCTCCTCGGGGCGCGAGATCGCGATGTCGAGGAACCCGAGCGCGGTGGTCACCGGTGTGCGCAGCTCGTGGCTGATGTTGGAGACGAACGAGGAGTGCAGGTCGCGGAGGCGCTCCTCCTGCCGTCGGGCGCGCCGCTCGGCGTCGTCCGCCCGACGGTGGGCGATGGCGCCGGCGATCGGGACCGCGAGCACCTCCATGAGGGCGAGCTGATGTCCGTCGAACTCGAAGGTGCCCTCACGCGAGAGGGTGATCACGCCGATCAGCTCGTCGCGGAACACCAGCGGCACGCCGATCACGGACTCCTCGGGCACCGCCCCGATCCCCGGGGGGTAGTACACGGCGGGGTGGCTCGCCAGGTCGTAGATCACCTCGGCGGTGCGCGTCTCGCCGATCAGCCCGGTGACCCCCTCGCCGAGCTTCATGCGCAGCTCCGGCCGGTCGAGCTCCACCTCGGTGTACTCCTCGACCGTGGTGCAGACCGCCGCCGGGTAGAGCTCGCGCTCGTCCTCGTCGAGGAGGAACAGTCGCAGCGAGTGGTACTCGACCACCCGGGCCACCTGCTCGCCGATCACGTCGAACAGGCTCTCGAGGGTCTTGGCCGACGAGATGGTCTCGGCGGCGTCGCGCAGCGCCTCGAGCGTGGCCACCGCCGGGGGGCTATCGGATCCGAGCCCCGGGTCGTCGGGCATCTCGACCACGTACGGCCGCTCGGGGCGGCGGATGTCCTGTCCCTCGGGCACCACCACCTCCCCGCGTTCGGACAGGCCCGCATCGTAGGGAGGGCACGCCCCGCGTGGGCAGGACGCAGGTCATGTGGAACCGAGGATGACTGAGATGGTCTAGTCCGGGTTGAGCGCGCGCTCAGGAGGCCTCGCCGGGCTGCCGCCCGTCGGGTCCGGACGGGACGATCCGCACGCGCGGGGGCACCTCGGGACGCTCGCGCGGGTCCGTGCGCTGCCTGATCTGGTCGACGAGCAGGCGCGCGGAGCCGACGTCACCGACGCGGTCGACCTGATGTGCCGTCCCGTCGGCGAGCAGCGTGATCCGGGCCCGCCCGTCCTCGACGGTGAGGCCGGCCTCCAGGCCCGCGTAGCCGAGCTCGGTCACCGGCTCGGGTCGCAGCGTCGCCAGCAGCAGCCGGCGGTCGGTCGCGACGATCGCGACCCGCCGGCGGCCGCCGCGCTCGCGGCCGAGCACCGAGGCGAGCAGCCCCTCGGACGGGCCGAGGTCGGAGCGCAGCCGTCGGACGACGCGCGCCAGGGCACCCACCGTGCCTCCCGTCAGGCCGCGGCGTAGGCGGCGGACGCCGCCCACGTTGCTCGCACCTTCTTGCATCGTCGTCTGCCGACCGAACCTTGACCCGGAGCCGGCTACAGCAGACCGCCGTCGGCCTGGCGGCGGTGGTCCAGCACCCGGTCGAGCAGGCCCTCGTCGACCCCGTCCTCGGCCGCCACCTCGCGCAGCGTGCGGCCGGAGGACATGGCCTCCTTCGCGAGCTTGGCCGCGCGCTCGTAGCCGATCTCGGGGGCGAGCCCCGTCACCGACATCAGCGACCGCTCCGCGTGGTCCGGACCGTTGCCGGTCGCCTCGGTGTCGCGCAGGCAGCGCTCGGCGAAGAGCCGCGAGACGTTGGCGAGCAGCTCGACCGATTCGCAGACGTTGCGGGCCATCACCGGGATCATCACGTTCAGCTCGAGCTCGCCCGACAGCCCCCCGACGGTGGTCGCGGCGTCGTTGCCGATCACCTGGGCGGCGACCTGGCGCACGGCCTCGGGGATCACCGGGTTGACCTTGCCGGGCATGATCGACGAGCCGGGCTGGATCTCGGGCAGGGCGATCTCGGCCAGGCCGGTCCGTGGGCCCGACGACAGCCAGCGCACGTCGTTGGCGATCTTGAAGAGGCTGACCGCGACCGTCTTCAGCGCCCCGGACAGGTCCACGAGCGCGTCGCGGGCGCCCTGCTGCTCGAAGTGGTCCTCGGCCTCGCGGAACGGGATCCCGGTGCGCTCGGCGACCAGCTCGATCACCCGCGGGGCGAAGGCGGGTGGGGCGTTCAGCCCGGTGCCGACCGCGGTACCCCCCAGCGGGAGCTCGTGGACCGACTCGAGCGCGCGCTGCAGCCGCTCGACCCCGAGCACGACCTGGCGGTGGTAGCCGCCGAACTCCTGTCCGAGCGTGACCGGGGTGGCGTCCATCAGGTGGGTGCGGCCGGGCTTGACCACGTCCGCCCACTCGTCGGCCTTGTCCTTCAGGGTCATCGCGAGCACCTCGAGCGCCGGGACGAGCCGCCCGGTGGTGAGCTGGGCAGCGGCGATGTGCACCGCCGACGGGAAGGTGTCGTTCGACGACTGGCTCGCGTTCACGTGGTCGTTGGGGTGGACGCGCGAGTCACCGAGCTCGTCGCCGAGCAGCTGCCCCGCGCGGTTCGCCAGCACCTCGTTCACGTTCATGTTCGTCGAGGTGCCGGATCCGGTCTGGAAGACGTCGACCGGGAACTGTGCGTCGTGCTGCCCGTCGATCACCTCGTCGGCGGCGCGCCGGATGGCGTCGGCGAGCTCCGCGTCGAGGAGACCCTCCTCCTCGTTGGCGGTGGCCGCGGCCCACTTGAGCAGCGCCATCGCGTGGACCACGTCGACGGGGACGCCGGTCCCCGAGACGGGGAAGTTCTCCACCGCGCGCTGCGTGGACGCACCCCACAGCGCCGCGGCGGGCAGACGCATCTCGCCCATGGTGTCCTCCGCGGTGCGGAACTCCTCGGCCATCGTGGT
>CAZADJ010000053.1:0-13800 GCA_964483845.1 uncultured Actinomycetota bacterium
GCGCGCCGCCGAGCTGCGCTTCGACGTGATCGCGGTCCGCTTCGACGGCGCGGACGCGGTCATCGAGCACCTGGAGGCGGCCTTCTGATGGTCTAGGTGGTGTCGATCCCCTCGAAGGTCACCGCCGTGGAGGCCGCCCAGATCGTGCCGGCCCCGACCGCCTCCTCCGGGAACGGGACGGTCATGCGCGTCGTCCCGGTCATCCACAGGTCGTGCAGAGCGGATCCCTGCTCGGACGCGACCGTCCGTACGTTCGGGGCATCGACGAGCGGAGCGGCGGTGCTGGCCACGGTGACGACCGTCGCGCTGGTCGGGCTCGAGGCCAGGCGGGTGCGGGTCGAGTGCGACGTCGCGACGGGCCTGCCGGCCGTCCGTGTCGTCGGGCTCCCCGACGCGGCGGTCAGGGAGGCGGGGGAGCGGGTGCGCGCGGCGATCACACAGAGCGGTCTGACCTGGCCGCAGTCGCGCATCGTGGTGAACCTCGCGCCCGCGGCGATACCGAAGGTGGGCACGGGGTTCGACCTCCCCGTCGCCCTCGGGGTGCTGGCGGCCTCGGACCAGCTCCCGAGCGGGCGCCTCCGGGGGGTGTGGGCGATCGGCGAGCTCGGTCTGGACGGCGGGACCCGCCCGACCGCCGGGGTGCTCCCGAGCGCGTCCGCCGCGCGTGACGGGGGTGCGGAGCGGCTCCTCGTGCCCGACCGGGCCGCGGTCGAGGCGGCGCTGGTGACGGGCCTGGAGGTGGTCCCGGTCGCGGACCTGGCCGAGGCGGTCGGGGTCCTCACCGGTCGCCGTCGGCCGCGCGCGGTGCGACCGCCCGACGAGGTCGACGATGCGCCGGCGCCCGACCTCGCGGACGTCCGGGGTCAGTCCGTCGCCCGGCGGGCGCTCGAGATCGCCGCCGCCGGTGGTCACCACCTCCTGCTCGCGGGCCCGCCCGGCTGCGGCAAGTCGATGCTCGCGCACCGGCTGCCCGGGCTGCTCCCGGCCATGTCGTTGGAGGAGGCGTTGGAGGTCGCCGCCGTGCACTCGGTCGCGGGGGTACGGGCGCCGGACGCGCCGCTGTCGCGGCGCGCACCGTTCCGCGAGCCGCACCACACCACCTCGGCGGTCGGCCTCGTCGGCGGCGGCAGCGGCATCGCCCGGCCGGGCGAGCTGAGCCTCGCGCACAACGGCGTCCTCTTCATCGACGAGCTGCTCGAGGTGCCCCGGTGGATCCTCGACTCGATCCGTCAGCCGCTCGAGCGGGGAGAGGTCACCGTCGTGCGCTCGCGGGCGACGGTCCGCTACCCCGCGCGGGTGCTGCTGGTCGCCGCGAGCAACCCGTGTCCGTGCGGACACCTGGGTGACGCGCGGCGGGCGTGCCGCTGCCGCCCCGACCAGATCGAGCGCTACCGGTCGCGGCTGTCCGGCCCGCTGCTCGACCGCCTCGACCTCCAGGTCGAGATGGAGCCGGTCGAACCCGATCGGCTCGTCGACGAGGAGCCCGGCGAGCCGACCGCGCCGGTGGCGCGACGGGTGGCCGAGGCCCGCGCGGTGGCGTCGGCGCGCTGGGGTGAGCGGACCCTGGTGCGGGACGCGTCCTCCGAGGCGGTCCGCGAGACGTGTGGTCCGGCAGCGCTCCGCCGCGCTGCCCAGGCCATCGGCGCGCTCGGCCTCTCGGCTCGCGGGTTCGACCGTTGCCTCCGGGTCGCGCGCACCGTCGCGGACCTCGCTGGCGGTGGGCCGGTCGACGCCGGGCACGTCGACGAAGCTGTCGCGTACCGCCTCCCCGCTCCGGCGGTGGTCACGTGAGCCGCGAGGTGGGAGCGACCGGTCCGGGCGGGCGTCTCGCGACGAGCTGGTCGAGGGTGGCAGCGGCGGGGACCGACGCCCGCCTGCTCCGGTGTGTGACCGCCCGCTTGCTCGGGCCGCGCGGGACGCCGCGGGCGATCGCCAGGGAGGCGGCCGCCCGCGGTGTCGGACCGGGCGGGGACGTCCGTCTGGTGGTGCGCCGGCTCGCTCCCGAGCCGCGGGGGCCGGCGGCAGGAGCGGCCGACGAGACCGCCGAACGGTGGGTGGAGCTCGGCGTCCGGGCCGCGGTCCTCGGCGATCCCGCCTACCCGCCGAGGCTCGCGGACGGGTGGCCGGCCACGGCCGGGCCGCTGCTCCTGGCCTGGCGTGGCCCGGGCGGGGCGATCCCGCGGCGCCCGACGGTCGCGATCGTCGGTGCGCGACGCGCCACCTCCTACGGGACCGGGGTCGCGGCGTGGCTCGCGGAGGCCGTCGCCGACGCGGGTGGGATCGTCATCAGCGGGGGAGCGGTGGGGGTCGACGCGGCGGCCCACGAAGCGACGCTGCACGCCCCCGGTGCGACCGTGGTGATGCTCGGCTGCGGGCACGCGGTCGACTACCCGCGGAAGCACGCGGCCCCCGGGGGGCTGTTCGACCGCATCCTCGAGGCCGGCGGCTGGCTCGCGAGCGAGCTCCCACCGACGACCAGACCGCGCCCCAGCAACGTCCTGGCCCGCAACCGCCTCGTGGCCGCGCTGGCGGACGTCGTGGTCGTGGTGGAGGGCGGTCCGCGATCGGGGTCGCTCCGCACCGCGGAGGCCGCGTTGGACCGCGGCGTGCCGGTGCTGGCCGTGCCGGGCGACGTCCGGGCACCGGGTTCGGCCGCACCGCACCGGCTGCTGGCGGAGGGAGCGGCGCCCTGCCTCGGCCCCGAGGACCTCATCGCGGCGCTGCGTCACGCCGTCGGCCCGGTGGGACCAGGTGACACCCTCCCGGGAGCCGGCGAGGCCAACCAGGCCCCGGGTCGCGCGACCGCCGCGGTCAGCGTGCTGCCGGACGGTGTCCGTGCTGAGCTCGCGCGCCGGTGGCCGCGTCCGATCCGCGTCGGCGAGCTGGCCCGGGTCACGGGGCTTCCCGCCGGTCAGCTGCTCGCCGCCGTGACGCGCGCGCGGGTCGCCGGAGAGGTTGCGGAGGGCCCTGAGGGGGTGCGTCTCAGCCGGTCCCCGTCAGGTGGCTGAGCTCCCCGTCGTCATCCACAGCGAGGACCTCCGTCACGGTCGCGGTCAGCTCGCGCCGCCGGCGTCGACGGCGCGCGGCTGCCAGACGCGATCGAGGAACCCGGCGATCTCGCCGGTCAGTCGCGTCGGCCGCAGGCGCAGCTCCAGCGCTGAACGTGCGCGCACGAGCTCCGCCGCGGGTAGCTGGTCGGCCAGGTTCGTCGCGTCGTTGAACGGGTGCAGCGCATCGTGCTCGTGGCCGATGACCAGCGTGGGGATGTCGATGTCGGACCGCTCGTCGAGCGGCGGGGCGATCGGCCCGATGAGCAGGCCGTGCAGCACCGCGGCGATCTCGCGCGGCTGCATCGAGGCGGCGTTGAGGAACGTGTCGATCGCTCCGTAGCCGGTCCGCGGCAGGCGCCTGGCCGTCCTCGTGGCGAGCTGTGCCAACGGACCCCCGAAGCGCACACCGATCAGCAGCGGTATGAAGACCATGCCCGCGGCCGGGGCCGCCCACTCCAGCACCGGCATCTCTATCAGCATCGCGCGGACCCGCTCGCGGTGGGAGTTGGCCACCTGAAGGGCCACGTTCGCGCCCAGGGACGTCCCCCCCACCACCGCCTGTTCGAGCTCGAGGTGGTCGAGGAGCGCGATGACCTGGTCCGCGTACCGGTCCACGCGATGCTCCGTCGCGTGCACCGGCCGGTCGCTGCGACCGTGGCCGAGGAGCTCCAGCAACACGACGCGGTTCCCGTAGCTGGCCAGCGACTGTGCGAGACCACGGTTCAGGGACGCGTCCAACAGCACGCCGTGGAGCAGGACGAACACGTGCGGTCCGTCGCCGTGTACCTCGTAGGCGAGGCGGTTGCCGCGGTGCTCGAAGTGCTCCACGGGGGGACCGCCGCGTGCTCCGCCGCCCGGGTCGCTGTTCGGGATGTCGTCGCCCGGAGCCGGGTCCGCTGCGGGGACGCTCTCCACGGGGGCGCTCCTCGGTCGGGGACGGTCCGCTCCGGAGGCTAGCGCGGCGCCCGACGTGGTCACCGTGGGCGGGCCCGGTCGCATCCCCGGGTGCTTGACACCTCGTCCGGGGACGCGAGCCTGTCGTACGTGACCGAGGAGACCGAGGACCCCGTCGGAGGTGACGCCCTCCCGCCGGCGTGGCGCGACGCGATCGGCGCGTTCGTGCGCCACGTCGGGGGTGAGCGCGGTCGGAGCCCGGCGACGGTCGTCGCCTACCGCCGTGACGTGGAGCAGCTGGCGACGTTCTGCGCCGATCACGGGATCGTCGAGCCCGACGAGGTCGTCGCCACCGTCGTGCGCCGGTTCCTGGCCACGCTCGACGACGCCGGGTACGCACGCACCTCGATGGCGCGCAAGGCCAGCAGCATCCGCGCCTTCTTCGGACTGCTCGCGCGCCGCGGTGTCGTGGCGGAGGATCCCACGAGGTTCCTCGCCTCCCCGAAGCGGGCCCGGAGCCTGCCCCGCGTGCTGCGTCCGGACCAGGTCACGGCGTTGATCGCCGCCCCGGACGCCGACACGGTGACCGGATCGCGCGACCGCGCACTGCTCGAACTGCTGTACGGCTCGGGCGCGCGCGTCGCGGAGGTCTGTGGGCTCGACGTCGACGACGTCGACCTCGACGTGCGGCAGGTACGCCTGTTCGGCAAGGGCAGCAAGGAGCGCATCGTGCCCCTGGGGGACCCGGCGGTCCACGCGGTCCGCGACTACCTCCACCGGGGTCGTCCGGCGCTCATCGGTGGCCGAGGTCCCCGCGCGGGGGCGACCCCGTCCGCGGTGTTCCTCAACACCCAGGGGGGTCGTCTCGACCCGCGAGGCGTGCGCCGCGCGGTGACCGAGGCAGCGCAACGCGCCGGTCTGGGGCGGGTGACCCCGCACACGCTGCGGCACAGCTACGCCACGCACCTCCTCGAGGGGGGCGCGGATCTGCGCTCCGTCCAGGAGCTCCTCGGGCACGCGTCGCTGAGCACGACGCAGCGCTACACGCACCTGTCACGCGGTCGTCTGGCGGAGATCTACACGGAGACGCATCCGCGGGCGCGACCACGTGGGGACGGCGTGCGCTGATAGCGTGCGCGTCGGACGCGTGACGACGATCGGGACCTAGGATGGGTCCCGATGTGACCGTCGGGCGTTCGACACGCGGTGCGACGCCCGTTGCGGGCGGCCGCGTGCGGGACCAGATCCGACGCGAGGTGCGACGCCAGGAGGCTGGGGTGGACCCGGAGATCCGGCAGATGTGGGAGCGCTACCGCGACGATCCCACGCCCGAGCTCCGCGAGCAGCTGATCCTCCACTACGCGCCGATCGTGAAGTACGTGGCCGGGCGCGTCGGCGTCGGGCTCCCGAACACGATCGAGCACGGTGACCTCGTCTCCTACGGCATGTTCGGTCTGATGGATGCGCTCGAGCGCTTCGACCTCGACAAGGGCGTGAAGTTCGAGACCTACGCGATCACCCGGATCCGGGGCGCGATAATCGACGAGCTCCGGGCGGTCGACTGGGTGCCCCGGTCCGTGCGGACGAAGTCGCGCAACCTCGCGAAGGCGATCCAGCACCTCCAGGGCAAGCTGAAGCGCACCCCGACCGACGAGGAGCTCGCCGAGCACATGGCGATCACGCTCGACGAGCTCCACGACATGCTCGAGCAGGTGCAGCTGACGTCGATGGCCGCGCTCGACGAGGTCCTCACCACCGACGGCGACGGCCTGACCCTCGTGGACACCATCGAGGACACCTCGGAGACGAGACCCGACGAGAACGTCGACGAGCTCGCGACCCGCGCGGTCCTGTCCGAGGCGATCGACCAGCTGTCGGACCGCGAACGGCGGGTCATCGCCCTGTACTACTTCGAGGGGCTCACGCTGGCGCAGATCGGTGACATCCTCGGGGTCACCGAGTCGCGCATCTGCCAGATACACACCAAGGCGGTCCTCTCGCTGCGTTCGGAGATGGTCGAGCGCATCGCCGGCTGACCGGCTCGTCCGCGACCCGTGCGGGTCGGTGGGCAGCGGTCGGACCGGAGCGCCACGCGCCGGCACCCCCGGATGGGGATGAACGCTCCTGAGGTCGCGCCAGCGGGCGCGGAGCAGCGTTCACCGGCGATGGCCGCACCGGCCTCCGGTTTTCCCCACGGGGCTCCGAGCGGTCGGTCGGGCGGCTCACCGGGGGCGTTAGCCTCGGGTCGTCGTCGTGGGGGCGCAGGAGACCGTCGTGCGTCGCCCACCTCTCACCCGTCTCGGCGCGCTGCTCGCCGCTCTGCTCGGGCTCGTCGCCACCTCGACCGATGCGCCGGTCCGGGCCGACGCGGCGCGCCCCGGCGCCGGTCCGCGCCCGATCGTCGCGTACGAGCCGCCGGTCCCCGGTCGCGTGCTGCGGGGGTTCGATCCGCCGTCGGAGCCGTGGGCGGTCGGTCACCGTGGCACGGACCTCGCCGCGGTCCGTGGGGACCCCGTGCGGTCGGCCGCCGACGGCGTGGTCGCGTTCGTGGGGGTCGTCGCTGGCGAACGCTGGCTCAGCGTCGACCACCCCGACGGGGTGCGCACGAGCTACGGTCCGCTGGACGAGGTGGCCGCGCGCGCCGGGGCGCCGGTGCACCGCGGCGACGTCATCGCCACCGTCGACGCCGGCCACCATCCGCTCGGGGCGCTGCACTGGGGAGCGCGGCGGCGCGGCACCTACATCGACCCGCTCGCGCTGCTGGAGGCGACCACGTGGCGGCCCGCCCTCGTCGACGCCGGCGGGACCGTCCTCACCCACATCCCCGAGGCGGGTGGCTACGCGCCGTGGCACGGGCGCCGGGGCCTGCGCGGGGCGCTCGGCCTCGTGGAGGGCTCGCCGGTCGCCGACCCCGACGGCGACGGCTACCTCCTCCCACCGAACCCCAACCGCGTCATCGGCGTCTCCGGCTTCGGCAGCTCCACCGGTCTCGTCCCCCTCGACCTCACCCAGATCGGCTACCCCGAGGGTGCGATCACCTACCTGTCGTACGCGGGCCGACGCACGGACCGGGGTGGCATCCGGGACCCGCGGCGTGACCAGCTCCCCTACGACGCGGAGCACACCTTCCTCGGGGTGCACCACGCGGCCCTCCGCCTGCGCGAGCAGCTCCGCGCGGAGTGGCGACACCACCCGGGTCGGGCGGTCGACCTCGTCGGCTACTCCATGGGAGGGGTCGTGGTCGCCTACTACCTCACGACGATGCACGACCCCGCGGACCCGGATCTCCCACCGATCGGGTACGTGGCCACGATCGCGTCGCCGCTCGCGGGCTCCGACCTGGCCAGCGCCGGGCTCGCCGCCGGCGGCCACCCGCTCACCCTCGAGTGGATGATGACCCTCGCGGGGCTGGCGGGGCAGCCGATCCCGGATCCTGCCCACGATCAGGCACCCCACGATCTGGCGGTCGGCTCCGAGGTGAGCGCAGCGCTCCTCGCGGCGTGGGACGAGGCTGTGGCCGACCGCTACGCGGGACCGCTGGCGACCGGTACCCAGGTGCTCACCGTCGGTGGGAGCCGGGACTGGGTCGTGCCGACGCACCGGACGAGGTTGCCCGGCGCGGATCACGTGGTGCTCCCCGGGGGCCACGACCGGGTCCGCCTCACCGAGGCGAGCCGTCTCGTCCTCCGCGCCTTCCTTGCCGGTGAACCCGTGCCGGGAGAGGCCGGTGGACTCGGTCACACCACCTCGTACGGTCGTGGGGCGCTCGTGCGCACGGTCGGCGAGATCCTCGGTCGCCTGGGATCCCCGGTCGAGCCGTGATCATCGCGCGGGACAGCCGTTCGGGACCGCGTGCCGGTCCCCGGAGACCTGGATCGACGGTGGCAGGCGCTCTGGCCGCCGTGTAGTCTCCACGGACGGCCCCTGCGGGGGCCCATCTCATCACACACGCCTGCTGACGGGCGGCCCCGGTGCCTGGCTCGCGAGGATGCGCGCCGGGTGGGCGACGGCCCGGGTGATGCGGGCGGAGGCCTAACCGAACGAACAGAGGAACAACCTGTGGCTGTCGTCACCATGCGCCAGCTCCTCGAGGCCGGGGTGCACTTCGGCCACCAGACGAGGCGCTGGAACCCGAAGATGAAGCGCTTCCTGCACTCGGAGCGCAACGGGATCTACATCATCGACCTGATGCAGACGGTCGACCGGATCCAGCGCGCCTACACGTTCACCCGGGACCTGGCGGCTCGCGGCGGCACCGTGCTGTTCATCGGCACGAAGCGCCAGGCGCAGGAGTCGATCATCTACCACTCGACCCGGGTCGGGATGCCCTACGTCACCGAGCGCTGGCTCGGCGGGATGCTGACCAACTTCGAGACCGTGAAGGGGCGCATCGGGCGCCTCCGTGAGCTCGAGGCGATGGAGGAGGAGGGGCTCTTCGAGATCCTCCCCAAGAAGGAGGTGGTGGAGCTCGAGCGGGAGCACCAGCGCCTGGAGACCAACCTCGGCGGCATCCGGGAGATGGCCAAGCTGCCCGACGCCGTCTGGGTCGTCGACACGGTCCACGAGGAGATCGCGGTCCGGGAGGCCAACCGTCTCAAGATCCCGGTGATCGCGGTGCTCGACTCCAACTGCGATCCCGACCTCGTCCAGTACCCCATCCCCGGCAACGACGACGCGATCCGCTCGGTCGCCCTGCTCACGCGCATCATCGCGGACGCGTGCGCCGACGGCCTGCTGCTCCGCGCATCGCGCTCCCCCGACGAGGAGCTGCGCGAGCTCGCCGTCGCCGCCGCGGGCAGCGGGAAGGGTCTCGGTGTCACCGAGCCCAAGGCCCAGTGGGAGATCGAGCTCGAGCGTCAGCAGGCTGCGGAGCAGGCGGCTGCCGCGGGGGTCGCCCCCGAGGACGGCGACGGGGACGCCGGCGAGGACGGGGGGGACGACGGCGACGACGCCGCGGCCGACGCCGGGGACGCGTCCTCCGAGGGCGGCGACGCACCCGGCGCCGACGACGCGGGAGCCGGGTCCGAGCCGGCCGCACCCGCCCCGGCGACGACCGAGGGGTCCTGAGCCGCCCGGGGCGTGCGCCGGGGCCCATCCCCGGTACCCGCGCGGCGGGACGCCGCGTGCCGACGGATGACGGAGAGGAGCGAGGCCGTGGCTGATGTCACCGCTGCCGACGTGAAGCGCCTTCGCGATGCGACCGGCGCCGGGATGATGGCGTGCAAGGAGGCGCTCGTGGACGCCGGCGGCGACTTCGAGAAGGCCGCCGAGCTGGTCCGCGAGCGGACCGGTGCGAAGATGGACGCCCGCGCCGCAGACCGCACCGCCCGGGAGGGACTGGTGCACGCCTACCTCCACACCCCGACCCCGGGGGCGCCGGCGAAGGTCGGGGTGCTGATCCAGATCTCCTGCGAGACGGACTTCGTGGCCAAGAACGAGGTGTTCCAGCGCCTCGCCCAGGATCTCGCCATGCACATCGCCGCGATGCAGCCGGCGGTCGTCTCCGAGGACGAGGTCAGCGAGGACCTCCTCGACAAGGAGCGCGACTTCGTGCGCAGGGAGGCTCTCGACCAGGGCAAGCCCGAGGAGATCGTCGACCGCATCGTCGAGGGCAAGATCCGTGCCTTCTACGAGGAGCAGGTCCTCCTCAACCAGCCGTTCGTCAAGGACGACTCGAAGACGGTCGCCGAGCTGATCTCCGAGGTGCAGGGCGTGATCGGCGAGAAGATCGAGGTCGCGCGCTTCGCCCGGTTCGAGGTGGGGGCGTAGGGAGCGGTCGCTCCGCGTCTCGCGCTCCGTGCCCCCGTGGAGGCACTACCATCGGCGGGCGATGCGCACCGGCAGGTGCGAGGCGGGGAGGATCCGGTGGATCGCAAGCGGTACGAGCGCGTGCTGCTCAAGCTGTCCGGGGAGGCGTTCGCCGACCCGGAGGCGGGTGGCGGCATCGACTACGGCGTGGTGCGCCGGATCGCGGAGGAGCTCGCCGACCTCAAGGACGCGCACAGCACCCAGCTCGGTGTCGTCGTCGGAGGCGGCAACATCTTCCGCGGTACCTCGCCGGCCGCCACCGGCATGGAGCGATCCAGCGCCGACCACATGGGGATGCTCGCGACGGTGATCAACGCCCTCGCGCTCCAGGACGCGCTCGAGAAGCACGGAGTTCCGACACGGGTCCAGTCGGCCTTCTGGATGCAGGAGATCTGCGAGCCCTACATCCGACGCCGTGCCGTCCGCCACCTCGAGAAGGGGAGGGTGGTCATCTTCGCCGCCGGTCTGGGCGCGCCGTACTTCTCGACGGACACCGCGGCCGCGCAGCGCGCCCTCGAGATCGACGCCGAGGCCATCCTGAAGGGCACCGGTGTCGACGGGGTCTACGACGCGGATCCCCGCGAGGAGCCGGAGGCGACCCGCTTCGAGACCATCGATTTCCTCGAGGTGCTGAACCGCGGGCTCAAGGTCATGGACGCCACCGCCGTATCCCTCTGCATGGACAACAAGCTGCCGATCGTCATCTTCGAGCTGCTGCGGCCCGGCAACATCCAGCGGGTCGTCGAGGGCGAGCGCGTCGGCACCGTCGTCACCGCTGGGTCCTGACCGCGACCGCTGGCCGCTGAGACGACACGAGGAGGAGCCATGACCTCGACCGATCAGACCCCGGAGGAGGTCCTCGCCGACGCGTCACACAAGATGGACGTCGCGGTGGACATGACCCAGGAGTCGTTCGCCGGTATCCGCACCGGCCGCGCGAACCCCCAGCTCCTCCACAACGTGCAGGTCGACTACTACGGCAACGCGACGCCCCTCCAACAGCTCGCGTCCTTCTCCGTGCCGGAGCCGCGCATGCTGGTGGTGAACCCCTTCGACAAGGGCTCGACGGGTGACATCGAGCGGGCGATCCGCGAGGCGGATCTGGGCCTGAACCCGGCTACGGACGGCCAGATCATCCGCTGCGTCTTCCCGGAGCTCACCGAGGAGCGCCGCAAGGAGTACATCCGGCTGGCGCGCAACCGCGCCGAGGACGGCCGCATCTCGGTGCGCAACGTGCGGCGCCAGGCCAAGGACGCGCTCCAGGAGATGGAGGACGAGGGCGACATCGGGGCCGACGAGCACGACCGGCACGCCAAGCATCTCGAGGAGCTCACCGCCGAGCACGTGAAACGCATCGACCAGCTCCTGGAGAAGAAGGAGCAGGAGCTGCTCGAGGTCTGACGCCGATGCCCATCGCTCCCCACGGATCGGCGCACCGGTGACCGACCGCACCCGGCCCATGCCGTCGGACGGCGACGCCGAGGACGAGCCGACCCGCCGCATCGGAGACGGCTCGCTCGACGAGGCGGGAGTGGGTCGCGCCGGCGCGGCCGGTCGCCCTGAGGACGGTGGCCACCGCGGCGGTGGTGGCGACGAGCCCGACGAGGGCGGGTGGCGACGCTTCGGCGGCCGCAACATGCCGGTCGCGATCGCTTCCGGGCTGCTACTCGCGGTGCTGCTCATCGGGACGGTGCTGTGGCATCCGGCGGCGTTCACGACGCTCGTCCTCGTCATCGTCCTCGTCGGGGTCGCCGAGACCGGCAGGGTCCTGCGCGAGCACGGGGAAGCGGTGGCCGTGCCGGTCGTCCTCGTCGCGACGCTCGTGACCGTCGTCGGGACCTACCAGGCAGCCGGCGCGGGGCAGGTCGTCGGCGTCGCCGTGCTGCTGGTCGGCGCGATCGTCTGGGAGCTGGTGGACACGGACCGCGAGGACGTCCTCCGGCGCATCGCCGGGACGACGATGCTCGGGCTGTGGATCCCGTTCCTGGCCTCGTACGCCGTGCTGCTCGTGGTGTTGGGTGAGGGTTGGGTCGCCGTCATCGCGGTCGCCGGGGTCGCCGTCATTTCCGACATCGGCGCGTTCGTGGTCGGCATCCGGTTCGGGCGGCGCAAGCTGGCGCCGACGATCAGCCCCGCGAAGACGGTCGAGGGTGTGGTCGGCGGGCTCGTCATAGCGATGGTCGTCGCAGCGATCATCCTCCCGTTCCTGGGCACGGGTGAGATGTTCTCGCCCGCGTCCGCCATGATCTTCGCGGTGTCCGTCGGGATCGCGGGCGCGGTCGGGGACCTGGCGGAGTCGATGCTGAAGCGCGATGTCGGGGTGAAGGACTTCGGGGGGATCCTCCCCGGGCACGGGGGGATCTTCGACCGGATGGACTCCGTGTTGTTCGCGCTCCCCACGGGCTACTACGTCCTGGCACTGCTCGGGTAGGGCGTTCGCGCCCGGTGGCGCCGTCACGGGATCGTGGGGGAGCGTCGCCCGGGACCGTGAGCCTCAGAGCCGATCCCAGTCGCGGAGCACGAGGAGCGCTCGCACCGTCTCGCTGCCTCGCCACTCCGACTCCGCGGCGGCGCTCGGCGGCTCCCAGGTGATCGGCCACCCGCCGTCGTCCTGCTGCGCCCGCGACGTCGCCGTGAGGTGACGCTCGAGGAGTTCGTCGTCGAACCAGCTGCGGGCGAGACAGTCCGGGCGTGGGGCGAACATCAGGGGCGAGAGCCCGTACGAGTCGTCGTCGGGCTCGACCCGGTAGAGGGCGGCACCCTCCAGGTCCGCACGCAGCTTCGGGAGCAGGCGTTGCGCGCGCTCGCGGTCGGGCACGTGTTCGAGGAACGTCAGGCCCTCCCGGACCTCGTGAGCGTCACCGATCGGATGTTGCAGGCGCTCCCAGCACCACGTCGTCGCGCGGTCCAACCAGCGGTGTCCGGCGCCGAGCGCGTGCAGTCGGCCGACGATCCCAGCGGTCGGGTTCGGCGAATCCAGCGGCCAGTCCAGGTCCGACCAGTGATTCGCGTGTGGGTCGCTCAAAGCCGACGGGAGGATGATCGGCACGTTGCCGTCGGGTGCACTCACGAGGTCGAGGAAGTGGCAGCAACCGCGCACGAGGTCAGCCGCGTCCGCTCCGAGTTCGATTAGGATGCTGAGGGCGACGTTCACCGCGACGGGTTGGCTCGCGGAGGTCCGCAGGTCCGACTCAAGCGCGTGGCCGAAGCCGCCATCGGGGTGTTCGCGTAGGCACCGAGGGCCCCGACGACACCTCCGGCCGGTTCCTCGCCGACGTGGTGTTCGAAGCGTCGGCGGTCCAGGAGCCGGGCTTCACGGTGTATGAAGTCGGCGGCCCGATCGATCGCGTCCATCGGCCCTCCATGGACGGGCCGCTGACGGTACAGCGACGTCGGGGGACATCGCGGTCGGTCGGCCGACCCGGGCGTCCGGCCCCACCGCCGTGCGGTGTGCGCACGTGGTTGTCCCCAACCGGCCGGATCCGGGGCCCGGATGTCCCACCTCCCGGATAAAGTGGTGGTCGAACTGGAGTTCGGAACTTGGAAGTTCCGACACACGGAGGTTCCGGGACAGAGGTTCCGGACACGACGGCCAGACGGGAACAGCAGCAGGTGATGGACATGGACCAGCACACCGACAGCAGCACGATCGGCGGCGGCCGGACCGGCCACCGGGTCGGCAGCCCACGCCGCGCCGACGGCTCGACGTCGGTCCGGTGTGACGACGGGAAGCTGTCGTTGACCGAGGGTGCGCAGCTGCTGGAGGAGGCCGGTGAGGACTTCGCGGCGCTCAACCGCCTGTACGCCGGGCTGATCGACAAGATCGGGGTGTTGGCCCGTGGGCGGGTGGTAGAACCGTTAGAAGGGATGACCCTGGACCGGTTCCTGTCGGTCGCCCACCGGGTCACCGGCGGCGACGTGTGGCTGTTGGAGACCGCCGCCCGGGTGCTCGAGGCGATGCCGGTGACGTCCTGCTGGTTCCGGCAGGGACGCATCTCGTGGTCGCAGGCCCACCACATCGCCGCGACGGCCCGTGACCTGTCAGCCG
>CAZADJ010000054.1:0-3891 GCA_964483845.1 uncultured Actinomycetota bacterium
TGGTGCGGACGTTGGGACTCGAACCCAAGACCTTCGGCTCCGGAGGCCGACGCTCTATCCAGCTGAGCTACGCCCGCGAGGACGCCACCGGGAGCGGTGACGGGACGATCCAGGCTACCACGCGCGGGTCCCGCGGCCTCCCGGGTATTAGCGTGGGGGCGCCGGTACGAGGGAGGGCTCGGGTGGCGCGTGTGCTCATCGCCGACGACGATCCGGTGATCCGTCGGCTCCTCGAGGTGAACCTCGAGATGGAGGGCCACGACGTCCTCCAGGCCGGGGACGGCACCGAGGCGCTCGACGTCATCCGGCGGGAGGGTCCCGATCTCGTCATCCTCGACGTGATGATGCCCGACCTCGACGGTTGGACCGTCCGGGCCGAGATGCTCGAGGACCCCGACCTCGCCGACGTGCCGGTCATCTTCGTCTCGGCGCGCGCGCAGGAGGCCGACAAGCGCCGCGGCGATGAGCTGCGGGCTGCGGCGTACGTCACCAAGCCGTTCGATCCGATCGAGCTGATGGAGCTCGTCGAGGACCTCACGGGGGCGTGAACTCACCGTCGGCGACCGCACGCCGGTCGACGGCGAGGGTGAGTGTCGCAGGGCCCCGGTCGCGGCGTAGTCTGGCCGGACGATCCACGAGACACCGACAGGCGGTAGCTGCCGATCATGGTCGACGTGACCCAGCTCGATCCCGCCCTCGCCGAACTGGAGGAGCGCATCCGTTCGGCGCTGCGCGCCGCGGAGCTCCCCGACGCCGACCCCGCCCTCGAGCGTCCGCGCCAGCCCGAGCACGGCGACTGGGCGACGCCCGTCGCGCTCGGTCTCGCCAAGGAGGCGCGGATGGCGCCGCGCGAGATCGCCGAGCGGCTCGTCGAGCACCTCGACGCACCCGAACAGGTCGCCGCCGTCGACGTCGCTGGTCCCGGCTTCGTGAACTTCCGCCTGTCGCACGGCTACTTCGAGGACCGGGTCCTCCACGTGCTCGAGGCGGGGGAGCGCTACGGGCGCCACGAGCGTCCGGACGCCGAGCGCGTGAACCTCGAGTTCGTCTCGGCCAACCCGACCGGTCCGCTGCACGTCGGGGCCGGTCGCTGGGCAGCGCTCGGGGACGCGATCGGGGCGCTGCTGGGCGCGCAGGGACACGAGGTGACGCGGGAGTACTACTTCAACGACACCGGCCGTCAGATGCGCATGCTCGGCGAGTCGGTGGTGCTCACCCACCGCGGTGAGCCGCTCGGCGACGACCACTACCGCGGCGAGTACGTGGCCGAGCTGACCGAGGAGATCGCCAGCGACGTCGGAACGGAGCTGTTCGAGGGTGACGAGCGGGATGTGGTCGCGCACGTCACCGACGAGGCCGCCGCTCGCATGATCGAGCAGATCCGGGCGGTCCTGCACGACCTCGGTGTCGACTTCGACGTCTGGTTCTCCGAACGGCAGCTGCACGACGAGGGCGACGTGAAGCAGGTCCTCGAGGCGCTGGGGGAGCGCGGGCACACCTACGAGGAGGAGGGGGCGGTGTGGCTGCGCACCTCCGAGTTCGGCGACGACAAGGACCGCGTTCTCGTGCGCTCGGACGGTCGGCCGACGTACTTCGCCGCAGACTGCGCCTACATGCGCAACAAGCACGAGCGTGGGTTCGACCGCCTGATCTACCTGCTCGGGGCCGACCACCACGGCTACGTCGGCCGCCTGCGCGCGATCGCGGCCGCCCTCGGGCTCGACGACGACCAGGTCGAGGTCCCGATCGGTCAGTTCGTGAACCTCGTCCGCGGCGGGGAGCCGGTGCGGATGAGCAAGCGGGCCGGTGACTACGTCACGTTGGACGAGCTCGTCCACGAGGTCGGTACGGACGTCGCCCGCTACCACTTCCTGCGCACCTCGATGGACCAGACCATCGACTTCGACCTGGACGAGGTGGTGAAGCGCTCGATGGACAACCCGGTCTACTACGTCCAGTACGCCCACGCGCGGATCGCGTCGATCGTGCGCAACGCCGACGAGTCGGACTTCAGGCCCGGGTCGCCCGGGGACGCTGCCCTCGACCTCCTCACCGAGCCGACCGAGGAGGAGCTGCTGCGCCGCATGGCCGAGCTCCCCGAGGTCGTCGCCGAGGCGGCCGAGCTGCGCGCGCCGCACCGCCTCGCGCGGTACACGGAGGACCTCGCCGGGTCGTTCCACCGCTTCTACACCGAGTGCCGGGTGCTCGGCGTGCGCGAGGACCTCGGCCGAGCCCGCTACTGGCTGGCGATCGCCGCGAAGCAGGTGCTGGCCAACGCCCTGGGACTCCTCCGTGTGTCGGCACCCGATCGGCTGTGAGCGTCGGGACGTGAGCACCTCGAGCAGCGGCGGTGAGGTCGGCCTCGGCCCGTGGCCGACGACCGCCACGCGTGACGAGGACGGCGTGCTCCACGTCGGCGGCATCCCGTTGCCCCGGCTCGCCGCGGCGCACGGCACCCCGCTGTGGGTGGTCGACGAGGTCGATCTGCGCGGCCGCTGCCGCGCGTACCGGGAGGCGTTCCCCGACGCGGTCGTCTGCTACGCGTCCAAGGCCTGGTGCACGACCGCGGTCCTCCAGATCGTGGACGAGGAGGGCCTCTGGATCGACGTCGCGTCAGGGGGCGAGCTGCACACCGCGCGGGTCGCCGGCGTCGATCCGCAGCGCATCGTCTTCCACGGCAACGACAAGTCGGAGGAGGAGCTTCGCGTCGCCGTCGAGGCCGGCGTCGGACGGATCGTCATCGACAGCTTCGCCGAGCTCGAGCGGCTCGAGGTGATCAGCGCCGAGCTCGGCCACACCTCGGCCTGCTGGCTGCGTATCACCCCCGGCATCGACGCACACACCCACGAGTACGTGCGCACGGGGCACGACGACACGAAGTTCGGGTTCACGTTGTCGCTCGGGCTGGCCGACGAGGCGGTGCGGCGGGCGGCGGGCCTCGAGCACGTGGACGTGGTCGGCGTCCACTCGCACGTCGGATCGCAGATCTTCGGGACGGATGCGTTCGTCGCGAACGTCGAGGTCCTGGTCGGGTACCTGGCCCGCGCTGCCGCGGAGCACGGCGTCGATCTGCGGGAGCTCAACCTCGGCGGCGGCATGGGGATCCGCTACACGCACGAGGACCATCCGGTCCCCGTGGAGCGGCTCGGATCGGTGATCCTCGAGACGGTGGGCGAGGTCTGCGCCCGGCACGGTGTCACCGAGCTCAGGCTGTTCGTCGAGCCGGGCCGGGCGATCGTCGGTCCGTCGACCCTGACCCTGTACCGGGTCGGGACGGTGAAGCACCTGCCGGGGATCCGGACGTACGCGGCCGTCGACGGCGGGATGAGCGACAACATCCGCCCGGCCCTGTACGGGGCCGAGCACGAGGTCACCATCGCCGGACGTGGGACCGGGCGCCCGGCCCCGTTCACGGTCGTGGGCAAGCACTGCGAGTCCGGCGATCTCGTCGCCGAGCGCGCGTCGCTCCCCGAGGACCTCGCACCGGGGGATCTGCTCGCGGTCGCCGCCACCGGCGCCTACACGGAGGCGATGGCGTCGAACTACAACCGCCTGCCGCGACCCGGCGCGGTGCTCGTCCGCGACGGCGAGGCACGCGTCGTCGTCCGTCGCGAGACCTACGACGACCTCGTCGCGCGCGACGTCCCCCTGCGCTGAACGCGGGCTCGCCTCGTCGCGGTCGACGCGGACGTCACACACTGGGCGCTCACTCCGCCCGGCACCCGTTCGCGGTTGTGATCTCCGCGGCCTGTCCCGTCCCGGCGGCCCGGACCGCGTCCCCGCCCCCGTCGCTGGTCGGCGGCGGGTCGGTCGCCTCGGCGACGGCGCAGGCGCAGCGCCGCGCCTGCCGGGCCTCCTCGAGCAGTTCCCGGGTGGTCGCCAGCATCTCGC
>CAZADJ010000054.1:3991-13675 GCA_964483845.1 uncultured Actinomycetota bacterium
CCGGTAGTCTCGGCACCGGGTCACACCGCGGCCGGCGAGACCGACCGCGCGCGATCCGCACCGGCCCGCGGGAGCCGGCCGCGGGACCGTCACGGCACCGGAGGGGAGGCATGGAGCGCGTCATACGGGTCGGTCTGCTCGGCTGCGGGGTGGTCGGCGGCGGCGTCGTGCGCGTCCTGTCCGGTGGCGGGGACGACATCGCGGCACGCACCGGCGCGAAGCTCGAGGTCGTGCGCGTCCTCGTGCGCGACGCCGAGCGCGACCGTGGACTGCCGGTCCCCGGCGACGTGTTCACGACCGACCCCGCCGACGTCGTCGTCGGCGACGACATCGACATCGTCGTGGAGGTGATGGGCGGGCGCGATCCGGCGGGGAAGCTCGTGCGCCGTGCGCTGGAAGCCGGCAAGCCGGTGGTGACCGCGAACAAGGAGCTCGTGGCCAACGAGGGTCCGGAGCTGTTCGACATCGCCGAGGCGCGCGGGGTGGACCTGCAGTACGAGGCCGCCGTCGCCGGCGCGATCCCGATCATCAAGCCGATGAAGGAGTCGCTGGCCGGCGACCGCATCCGGCGGGTGATCGGGATCCTCAACGGCACCACCAACTACATCCTGACGAAGATGTCCGCGGAGGGATGGGGCTACGACCAGGCGCTCGCGGAAGCGCAGCGGCTCGGCTACGCCGAAGCGGACCCCACCGCGGACGTCGCCGGGCACGACGCGGCCGCCAAGTGCGCGATCCTCGCGTCGCTCGCCTTCGACACGCGGGTCGTCGCCGACGACGTCTACCGGCAGGGGATCGAGCGCGTCACCGACGCCGACATCCGCGTCGCCGACCGGCTCGGCTACGTCATCAAGCTGCTCGCGATCGCCAGCGAGGTCGAGGACGATGGGGAGCCGGCGGTCGCGGTCCGGGTCCACCCGGCGTTCGTCCCGAGCGACCACCCGCTCGCGGCGGTGCGCGACAGCTTCAACGCGATCTTCGTGCAGGCCGACGCGGCCGGCGAGCTGATGTTCTACGGGCGCGGGGCGGGCTCGGCGCCGACCGGGTCCGCGGTCGTCGGCGACATCGTCCACGTCGCGCGACACCTCCTCCAGGAGTCGCGCGGGCCCCGGGAGTCGAGCCACCGCCCGAAGCGGCTCCGGAGCATCGCGGAGCTGCGCACGCAGTACTACGTGCTGCTCGACGTCGAGGACCGGGCCGGGGTGCTGGCGAGCGTCGCGGAGACCTTCGGGCGCCACGACGTCTCCATCGGGCAGGTCTGGCAGGAGGGGCACGGAGACACCGCACGGCTCGTGCTGATCACCCACCGGGCGCGCGAGGAGGACCTCGAGGCGACCGTCGCAGACCTCACCGGGGCACCCGCGGTCCGATCGGTGGCCAACGTGCTGCGGGTGGAGTCCGAGGCGTTGTCGTGAGCGCTGCCCACATCTGGCGCGGGGTGCTCACCGAGTACCGCGACCGCATGCCGATCACCGACGCGACACCGGTGATCACGCTCCGGGAGGGCGGGACCCCGCTGATCCACTCCGCGTCGCTGTCGGAGGAGACGGGCTGCGAGGTCCACCTCAAGTACGAGGGTGCCAACCCGACCGGGTCGTTCAAGGACCGCGGGATGACGCTGGCGATGTCGAAGGCGGTGGAGCAGGGCGCGCAGGCGGTGATCTGCGCCTCCACGGGGAACACGTCCGCCGCCGCGGCGGCGTACGCCGCGAAGGCCGGGCTCATCTGCGGCGTGGTCGTGCCCGAGGGCAAGATCGCGCTCGGAAAGCTCGCGCAGGCGCTCGTCCACGGTGCCCGGGTCATCCAGATCGAGGGGAACTTCGACCGCGCACTGGACCTCTGCCGCACGCTGGACGAGAAGTACCCGGTGGTGCTCGTCAACTCCCTGAACCCGCACCGCATCCGCGGCCAGCGCACCGGGGCCTTCGAGGTCTGCGACCAGCTCGGGCGGGCGCCGGACGTCCACGTGATGCCGGTCGGCAACGCGGGGAACATCACCGCCTACTGGGCCGGGTACCGCGAGTACCACGACGAGGACCTCATCGAGCGGCTGCCGGTGATGCGCGGCTTCCAGGCCGCCGGGGCCGCACCGATCGTCCGGGGCGCGCCGGTCGAGGCGCCGGAGACGATCGCCACCGCGATCCGCATCGGCAACCCCGCCTCCTGGGAGGGGGCCGAGGCCGCTGCCGACGAGTCGCACGGCTCGGTGCGAGCGGTCACCGACCGGGAGATCCTCCGCAGCTACCGCCGCCTCGCGCACGAGGGGGTCTTCGTGGAGATGGCCTCGGCAGCCGCGGTGGCCGGCCTGCTACAGCTGCGTGCGGAGGATGAGCTGCAGCGCGGAGCCACGGTCGTCTGCGTCCTGACCGGCCACGGGTTGAAGGACCCGGACTGGGCGATCGCCGGGGCCGCCGAGCCGCCGACGATCACGGCTGACGCCGACCACGCCGCGGAACTGCTGGACCTCGCCTGATGCCACCGTCGACAGCCCGCGTCCGGGCGCCGGCCACCACCGCGAACCTCGGCGCCGGGTTCGACTCGTTCGGTGCGGCGCTGTCGCTCGGACTGGTGGCCGCCGTGTCACCGCGGGAGGGCACCGACCGGGTCACGTCCGTCGGCGAGGGGGCCGACGAGCTCCCCACCGGCGACGACAACCTGGTGTGGCGCGGGTTCGTCGCCCTGCACGACGAGGTCGGTGAGCCGGTGCCTGACGTCGCGATCAGGGTGGACAGCGCCGTCCCCGTCGAGCGGGGCCTCGGGTCGTCCTCGGCCGCGATCGTCGCCGGGCTCGGGCTCGCGCGTGCGCTCGTGACCACCCCGGTCGGCGACCGCGACCTCATCCGGACGGCGAGCGGGCTCGAGGGGCATCCCGACAACGTCGCATCCGCGGTGCTCGGCGGGCTGGTCTGCGCCGCCCGGGACGACGCGGGCGCGCTCGTGCTCCGGCGTGCCGCCCCCCACCGGCGGCTCCGTCCGGTCCTCCTGGTGCCACCGGAGCGGCAGGGCACCGTGGGTGCCCGCGCCGTGCTGCCCGACGAGCTGCCACAGGACGACGTCGTCGACCAGACGGCGCGCGGAGCCCACGTGCTCGCCGCGCTCGCCGGGCTGTGGCCGGCCGACCCGGCGCTCGCCGGGGATCGCCTGCACGAGCCGGCCCGCACCGGGGTGATGACCGCCGCCGGCCGGCTGCTCGCCGACCTCCGTGGGGCGGGGATCCACGCGTGGCTGTCCGGCGCCGGGCCGTCGATCGTCGCGGCGGTCGCCCGGCGCGCGGACACCGGGCTGGCCGCCGTCGGCGAGATCGCCGGCGACCACGAGGTCGAGGTGGTCGCAGCGGCGTGGGATCTCGGCGGGCTCGTCCCCGACGCGTCCTGACCCGCGTTCGTCCGGCCGGCGTGCGCCGGACCGGGCCCTCCCGCGACGTCCGGTCCGTCCGGGTGTGGCGAACCTCGCGCATGCGCGAGGTCGCGGGTGCGCGGAGGAGCGGCGCGGCCGGGGTCGTGCCCGGGTCCGTGACGAGGTGCCGCGCCGGCGCGCGGGGTGCTTGCTCCCGCGAGGTCGTGCTGCGTAGCCTCCCGGGCGACCGCGAGGTCGCTCTTCCCCGCAGCCGACCGCATGGTCGTCCTGGAAGTGTCCCGACAGCGTCCCGACGAACGTCCGGACGCGGCGCCCGGGTGAGGTGCCCGGAGCGGGAGGGACGGAGAGGCGTGCGCCCCGCCCACGGAGCGGTACCATCTCCGTGGGTGCGGTACACCGATCGAGGGCTCCGGAACGTCAGAGCGGGCCCCGGCAGGTAGCCACCCTCTCCGGGCAGGGTGTGACAGATCTAGTGTGATCGAACGCTTCGTGCGGCATGCCAGCCGGCACGATACGAGCCACACCTCGCCCGAGCTCTCCACGACGACGACACGTCCGGCTCCGAGACCCGCGGTGGTTGACGACCCACCACCGCTGACGCCACGAGAGCGGCAGCAGACGACAGGGAGCATCCGGTATGGAGCTGTTCCTCGACACCGCAGACATCGACGAGATCGCCGAGATCAACCGCTGGGGCGTGCTCGACGGGGTCACGACGAACCCGACCCTCGCCGCCCGGGAGGGCAAGGAGTTCGTCGGCCTCATCAAGGAGATCTGTGCGGAGGTGCCCGGCCCGGTCTCGGCCGAGGTGGTCGCCACCGACACGGACGGGATGGTCGAAGAGGGCCGCGAGCTGGCGGGGATCGCCGAGAACGTGGTCGTGAAGGTCCCGCTCACCCCCGACGGGCTGGCCGCGACCAAGCGGCTGACCGGCGACGGCATCGCGACCAACGTCACGTTGTGCTTCTCGCCGACACAGGCGATACTTGCAGCCAAGGCCGGCGCGACGTACGTGTCGCCGTTCCTCGGCCGGCTCGACGACATCTCGGCCGACGGGGTCGCGCTCCTCGCGGAGATCTGCGAGATCTACGGCGTACAGGGCTACGAGACGAAGGTCCTCGCAGCGTCGCTGCGGCACCCGCAGCACGTCGTCCAGGCGGCGCTCGTGGGCGCGGACGTCGGGACGATGCCGTACGACACGTTCCGGAAGCTCGTCAAGCACCCGCTGACCGATGCGGGGCTCGAGAGGTTCCTCGCCGACTGGGACAGCTACCAGGAGGCGCTGGGAAGTAGCTGACCGACCGGCACGCCGGTCGGCACCGGAGGGTCGGGTGACGCGACGCCCCGACCGCGCCGAGAGCACGCGATGCGTCGCCGAGACACGACAGGGAAAAGAGCACGATGGATCGGACAGTCCTCGAGCGCAAGCAGCTCACCGAGCTGCGCGAGATCGCATCCACGCTGGAGCTGAGCGGCTACCAGCGCATGAAGAAGGCCGATCTCATCGACCTCATCATCTCGTCCGGCAACGGCGATTCCGCCGACGGGCAGAGCAACGGCGGTCCGGAGACGCGCCACGACCCCGGTGATGACGGCGACGAGCCCGCGCGCGAGCGCGTGCGTGAACGCGACGTCGAGGACAGCGACGATGGCGGCGACGACGACGACGATGACGGCCCCGAGCGCAGCCGGACCCGTTCCCGCGAGCGCGGTGGTGACGGTGGCGGCAACGGTGGCAACGGGGGCGACGGCGGCGGTGGCGGTGGCGGAGGCGGTCGCAACCGCCGCGGCAAGAACCGCAAGCGTAAGGGCGGCGGGAACCGTCAGGACCAGGACACCTCCGGCCTCGAGGTCCGCGAGGGCGTCCTCGATCTGCTCCCGGAGGGCTACGGGTTCCTGCGCACCACCGGCTACCTGTCGGGCACGAAGGACGTGTACGTCAGCCAGTCGATCGTCCGTCGCCACAACCTGCGGCGCGGCGACCTCGTCGCCGGCCCCATCCGCCACAACAAGGGCGGGGACAAGTTCCCGGCGCTCGTCAAGATCGAGTCGATCGAGGGGGAGTCACTCGGCGACCTCGAGGACAAGCGGCGCGACTTCAAGGATCTGACGCCGTACTTCCCGCGGGAGCGGCTGCGGCTGGAGAAGGAGGACGGCTCACCGGTCGCGATGCGGATCGTCGACATGATCGCGCCGATCGGCAAGGGGCAGCGCGGGCTGATCGTCTCCCCACCGAAGGCGGGGAAGACGACCATCCTGAAGCAGCTCGCGCAGGCCATCGAGACCAACAACCCGGAGTGCCACCTCATGGTGCTGCTCGTCGACGAGCGCCCCGAGGAGGTCACCGACTTCGAGCGCTCGACCGTCGGTGAGGTCGTCTCGTCGACCTTCGACCGCCCGGCCGACGACCACACCCAGGTGGCCGAGCTCACCATCGAGCGCGCCAAGCGTCTCGTGGAGCGCGGCCGCGACGTCGTCATCCTGCTCGACTCGATCACCCGCCTGGCGCGCGCGTACAACCTCGCGGCGCCGGCCTCGGGCCGGATCCTGTCCGGCGGTGTCGACTCGGCCGCGCTGTACCCGCCGAAGCGGTTCTTCGGCGCTGCGCGCAACATCGAGGAGGGTGGCAGCCTCACGATCATCGCGACCGCGCTCGTCGAGACCGGCTCGAAGATGGACGAGGTGATCTTCGAGGAGTTCAAGGGCACCGGGAACATGGAGCTGCGCCTGTCGCGCAGCCTCGAGCAGAAGCGCATCTTCCCGGCGGTGGACATCGAGGGATCGGGGACCCGCAAGGAGGAGCTGCTCCTCGAGAAGGATGAGCTCGACACGGTGTGGAAGCTGCGGCGCGTGCTCCACTCGATGGAGGGCGGCGCATCGCTCGAGCTGCTCATCGACAAGCTCCGCGCGACGAAGTCCAACGCGCAGTTCCTGCAGGCGATCCAGAAGTCCAACCTGGCGTAGGGAGAACGATGAAGGCAGACACCCACCCCGACTACGTGCTCGCGACCGTGCACTGCTCGTGCGGCAACGAGTTCACGACGCGCGCGACCCAGGCGGAGCTCCGCGTCGAGCTGTGCTCCGAGTGCCACCCGTTCTACACCGGGCGGCAGAAGCTCGTGGACAGCGGAGGTCGCGTCGACCGCTTCCAGCGGCGGCTGAAGAAGACCGAGGAGAAGAAGCAGACGGGGACGAAGAAGAGCTCCTAGCGCCCCGCCCGCGCCCGCCGCGACGAGACGGCTCTCCCGTGTCCTTCCAACCGCCGACCGACGACGCCGCCCCCCACTACTACGGGGGTCAGGCGATCATCGAGGGCGTGATGATGCGCGGCGCCGACACGTGGGCGCTCGCGGTGCGCCGTCCGAGCGAGGACATCTACCTCGAGCGACATCCGGTCTCGGACTTCACGAAGCGCCACCCGATCTTCAAGCGTCCGATGCTCCGCGGCTGCTACGCCCTGTTCGACGCGATGGCGATCGGCGTGAAGGCGCTGTCGAGATCCGCCGAGCAGGCGATCCCCGAGGACGAGGAGCCGCTCGACGCGAAGACCCTCGGTGGGACGCTGCTCGCCGCGCTCGTCCTGTTCATCGTCGTGTTCATCGTCCTGCCGAACGCGATGCTCGCCCCCGTGCACCGGTGGCTCGGCGACGGTGCCCTCTACCACACGGTCGAGGGGCTCCTGCGCATCGTCATCTTCCTCGGCTACCTCTGGCTGATCTCCCTGATGGCCGACATCAAACGCGTGTTCATGTACCACGGCGCCGAGCACAAGACGATCGCCGCGTGGGAGGCGGGGGAGCCGCTCGAGCCGGAGCGCGTCGACCGCTACTCGACGCTCCACGTCCGGTGCGGCACGAACTTCCTCATCATCGTCATGGTCCTGGCGCTGCTGGTCTACTCGGTCGCCGGGGTGCTGGTCCCGCCCCCGGAGGGCATCGGGTGGGTCGGGACGCTGACCTACCACGTGGTGCTGCGCATCGCGCTCCTCCCGGTCGTCGCCGGCCTCGCCTACGAGGGGATCCGGCTCGGCGCCGCGCGTCCCGACTCGAGGCTCGTGTACGCGATGATGGTCCCGGGCCTGTGGCTGCAGAAGATCACGACCCGGCAGCCGACCGAGGACCAGATCGAGGTCGCGATCCGTGCGTTCGAGGCGGTCGTGCCCGACCCGCAGCTCGAGGGCCGGACCGTGAGCCTGCCGAGCGAGCTCTCCTGGGGGGAGGACGGCGCGCGGCCGCAGGAGCCGCCGCTCGGGGGGATGGACCCGGTCGTCGGCGGCGGCACCGGGACGGGTACGGCACCCTCGGAGGAGGGCGAGAGCGGCGAGCGCTAGTCGCACTCACCCCGCAGCCGGGATCCGGGACCGTACGCGGGACCGTATCCGGAACCGTGACCCGTACCTGTGACCTGTACCCGTGACCCGTCGCGCACGTGACGAACTGGCAGTGACACCGATGCTGAACGAAGGCCTGCTCGCGCGGCTCCGTGAGCTCGAGGACCTCCACGGCGACCTCGAGCGGCAGATGACCGACCCCGAGGTGCTCGCCGACGGCCAGCGCTACACGGAGATCGCGAAGCGCCACGCGGAGGTCTCCGAGATCGTCGAGACGTACCGCGCGCACCGTGACGTGGCCGGCGACCTCACCGCCGCGCGCGAGATGGTGGAGGAGTCCTCCGGCGACGATCGGGAGATGATGCGGGCCGAGGTGGAGCAGCTCGAGGAGCGGCTCGGGCGGCTCGAGGAGCGGCTCCGGACCCTGCTGCTCCCGGCCGATCCCAACGACGCCAAGGACGTGATCGTCGAGATCCGGGCCGGCGCCGGCGGGGACGAGGCCGGGCTGTTCGCCGCGGAGCTGTGGCGGATGTACGAGCGCTACGCGGAGCGTCAGGGCTGGCGTACCGAGATGATGTCCTCGTCCGAGCAGGGGATCGGCGGCGTCAAGGAGGTCGTCTTCGAGGTTGCCGGCCACGGCGCGTACTCCCACCTCAAGCACGAGTCCGGTGTGCACCGGGTCCAGCGCGTCCCCCAGACCGAGTCCTCGGGGCGGATCCACACCTCGACGGCGACGGTCGCGGTGCTGCCCGCCGCCGAGGAGGTCGACGTGGAGGTCGACCCGAACGACCTGCGCGTGGACGTCTTCCGCTCGTCGGGTCCGGGCGGGCAGAGCGTGAACACGACCGACTCCGCGGTGCGCGTCACCCACCTGCCGAGCGGGGTCGTGGTCGCCTGCCAGGACGAGAAGTCCCAGCACCAGAACCGCGAGAAGGCGCTGCGTATCCTGCGTTCACGCCTCCTCCAGGCCGAACAGGACCGCGCGCAGGAGGAGCGGGCGAGCGAACGCAAGGGGCAGATCGGGACCGGCGACCGCTCGGAGAAGATCCGTACGTACAACTTCCCCGACACCCGGGTGACCGATCACCGGGTCAGGTTCACCACGCACGACCTCCAGGGTGTCCTCGACGGGGACCTGGACGAGCTGATCGCCGCGCTGCAGGAGGCCGAGCGGACGGCCCGCCTCGAGGAGTTGGAGGACGGCGGCGCGGTCGCGGAGGCGCTCCCGTGACGGGTCCGGGCGGCGACGCCGACGCGACGGTCACCGCGCGACCACTGGAGGCGGTGGTCCGCGACCACGCCGCGCGCCTCGCGGCCGTCGGCATCCCGTCCGCCGATCACGAGGCGCGCGTGCTGGCCCGTCACGCCCTCGGCGTTGACGCCGTCGACCTGGTGACGGCGACGGTCGCGGATCTGCCGGCCGGCCGCCTCGAACGGCTCGCGGACCTCGTCGATGCCCGGGAACGACGCGTCCCACTCCAGCACCTGACCGGCGAGGTCGGGTTCCGCGACCTCACCCTGCGGTGCCGTCCGGGGGTGTTCGTGCCGCGGGTCGAGACGGAGGTCCTCGCTGGCGCGGCCGCGGAGCGCGCCTGTACGTCGACAGCCGTCGGTGGACCGGTCGTGCTCGAGCCGTGCACGGGGACCGGAGCGGTGGGACTGGCTCTCGCGCACGAGGTCGACGGGGTCCGTGTCGTCGCGACCGACGTCTCCGCGACCGCGGTGGATCTCGCCCGCGACAACCTGCGCCGCGTCCAGGCGTCCGTGGGCCTCGCGCGGGGGGCTCGGGTCGAGATCCTGCACGGCGACCTGCTCGAGCCCGTCCCCGCGGAGCTCGAAGGGACCGTCGACGTCCTCGTCGCCAACCCCCCCTACCTCACCGAGTCGGAGCGCCTCGCCGCGCCGGTCGAGGTCCGGGACCACGATCCGCACGACGCGCTCGTCGGTGATCCGGGCGGGCACGCGATCGTGGACCGGCTGGTCGACGATGCGCGTCG
>CAZADJ010000055.1:0-11503 GCA_964483845.1 uncultured Actinomycetota bacterium
GCGATCTCGAACAGCGGGAGCGGGACGACCACCGAGGCCCAGACGAGCAGCGCGAGCGAGCCGACGTAGAACGCGAGCCTCACGCCGTCTCCTCCGGCAGGTGCCGCCCATCCGCACCGCTCCGGGGGTGGCCACCCTCGAGCAGGCGCACGCGCTCCAGGCTGCGGTCGAGGTCCGCGTGGGTGAAGAGCCCGACCACACGGTCCTCCTCGTCGAGGAGTGCGACCACGTCACCGCGGTCGATGCGGTCGACCGCCTCCAGCACCGGCGTGGCCGAGGGGATCCTCCGGACCGACGACAACGGTCGCATCACCGTGCGCAGCGGCAGGTGGGTGCGCTGCCCCTGATCGGTGAAGGCGACGTCGTCGACGTGGACGACGCCGACCACCTCGCCACCGTCCTCGACCGGGTGGACGTCGCTGTTGCTGCGCGCGATCGCCGCCGCGACCTCGTCGAGGGGAAGTTCCGCCGGGATCGCCGCCGGGGGGCGGCCGATGATCGAGGCGAGGTCGTGGTCCTCGAGTAGCACTCGGGTCGCGGTGTGACGGTGCTCGGCCCCCGCGGCCTGGAACAGGAACCAGCCGATGATGGCGTTCACGATCCCCCCGAGGAGGTCGCCGACCACCAGTGCCTGGTACAGGCCACCGACGACGACCACACCGCCGAGGGTCTGACCCGCCCGCGCCGCGATGCGCACGGAGCGGGGACGGTCCCCGGTCACCTTCCACGCGGCGGCGCGCAGGATCCGCCCCCCGTCGAGTGGGGCCCCGGGCAGCAGGTTGAAGAGGGCGAGGATGAGGTTCAGCCAGCCGAGCACCCCGGCGAGGTCCGCGACCACCCCGAGCCCGACGAGCGCCGCGCCGCTCGCGATCAACCCGAACGCCGCCGCGACGACGAAGCTGACGTACGGACCCACCGCGGAGAGCGCGAACTCGTCGAACGGACGCTCCACGTCGAACCGGGTCTCCGTCACCCCGCCGAAGAGGAACAGCGTGATCCCGGCGACCTCGACCCCACGGTGCTGCGCCTCCAGCGCGTGACCGAGCTCGTGGGCGAGGACGGAGAGGAAGAACAGCGCCGCGGCCGCGACCGCGAGCGCGACCGACGACGTCGTCGGGTGCTCGTAGCGGGTGGCGAACCAGCCCCAGAAGCCGAACACGAACAGCAGGGCGATCAGGAACCAGGACGGGTCGATGCGGACAGCGATGCCGCCGATGCTGCCGATCCGGAACGCGCGCGAGAACACGACCAGAGACGCTATCAGCACCGTCGGGCGCGGCCACATCGGGGCCCGTCCGAACGGCGCCGACGGCACGGTCGCACGGGCCCGTCCGAGCGGGAGCACGCGGCCCCGCCCGACCTGCCCGGCGGCGGTTATGGTGGTAGCCATGACCCTGAACCAGCAGACCGTCCTCGACCTCATCGACCTCCACGACCCCGTCGGCGTGATCTCCCTGTACGTCGGCATCACCCCGGAGCGGGCCGCAGAGCCCCAACCGGGCTGGCCGATCGCGATCCGCAACGAGCTCCGTGCGATCCTCGACCGCGTGCAGGACGACCGGCCGCACGACCATCAGGTCGCGGTGCGCGAGCGCATCGACGCGTTGGACCGGGACCTGGAGCGGTTCCTCGACGCGGCGCAGCACGGTCGCGGGCGCGCGCTGTTCGCGCCGGTCACCGAGGACGACGACGTGCGGACCATCTCGCTGCAGATCCCCTTCGCCGACCGGGCGATCTTCGACGTCAACCCCTACGTCCGCCCGCTCGTTGCGGCGCTCGACGAGGGCCGGCCCGCCGGGATCGTCGCGCTCCACAAGCGCGGCATCCGTGTGCTGGAGTGGCGTCTCGGCGAGGCGGAGGAGCTCGAGCGCGGCGAGTTCACCATCGGTGGCCGGCTCTGGCGCAGGAAGTCCGGCCCGTCCCCGTCGAACCCGCAGGACCCCCGGCAGGGCGGCCAGCGACGCGACGAGTTCGAGGACCGCGTCGACGAGAACCGGCTCCGCTACGTGCGCGAGCGCGCCCGGGAGGTCGCGGAGTTCGCGAACGAGCGCGCCTGGGACCGGCTCGTGGTCGCGGGGGACCCGCGGCTGACCAAGCCGTTCGCCGACGAGCTGAACCCCGCCCCCGACGAGCAGCTGCACGTCACCGACCTGTCGTGGGACGAGGAGGCACCGAACGAGGTCGCCGAACAGGCCTGGGACCTGTTCAAGGTCCTCCGCTCCGAGCGGGCGCAGCAGCTGATCGACCTGGCGCGCGACCGGGCGCTGTCCGGCAGCGCCGGCGCGCTCGGGGTCGCCGACGTCCTCGCCTGCCTGAACGAGGGGCGGGTGGATCAGCTGCTGGTCACCGAGACCGTCCAGCACGCCGGCCACCGCAGCGAGGGCGGGTACCTGTACACCGACGAGCAGCGGCCGGCGGCCCGAGCCCAGGACCTGGTCGAGGAGCCGCACCTCGTCGAGCGCATGATCGAGCGCGCGATCGAGACCAGCGCGAGCGTCACGCCGATCCGTGAGGAGGATGCGGTCGGCCTCGAGGAGCACGGCGGGGTGGCGGCGCTCCTGCGCTGGTGAGGCTCGTGCCGAACGCCCCCGCCCGACCGGGCCCGTCAGGTAGCAGGGTGGGTCGTCGAACGCCGAGAGGGGCGCACCTCGGCTGATGCGCCCCTCTCCGGTTCAGCGTGGTCAGGTCACTCGGCTCGTGTGCGTCGGCCGCGGAGCAGCAGGGCCGCTCCCGCCAGGACGAGCCCGACGAGCGCCGCGGTCGTCCCACCACCGGTCACCGGCAGCGGCGCGGCAGCCAACGCCGCTTCGCTGATCGCCGGGCCGATCACGAACGCTTCACCGACGACCGGCATCCCGGCGACGACGTTCGCGTCCCCGTGGATCGGCACGCCCTCACAGAGAGCGTCCTCGAGCCAGGCGTCGTTGCGGAGCGTCCCGCTGTCCGAGTCCTCGTCGGCCTCCACGGTGATCGTGAAGCTCGCCGAGTCGCCGGCAGGGATCAGGACGTCCTCCCAGACGATCCGGTCGTCGCTGACCTCGTCGGCCTCGGGATCGGTGCCGGTCACCGTCCAGCTCGGGTCACCGTCCTCGACCGAGATCTCATCGACCACGCGTGCGGTGATGTCACAGTCGTAGGGGTTGTCGACGGTGATGGTGAAGGTGAACTCCTCCCCCGCCTCGACCGAGTCGGGCTCGACCGTCTTGGCCATCGGCACCTCGCACTCGATGCCGCCCTCAGGCGCCTCGGACTCGACCTCCATGTGGCCGATCCGCAGTTCGGCGGCTTCGCCGGTCCCGGCGGCCTCGAGGAGTTCCACGCGGACGAGATCGGCCTTCGCGGCGGCGTAGGTGCCGTCCTCGCTCACCTCGGACTCGTACGGTTCGTCGAAGATGGAGATCTCGGCGAGCAGCTCGGTCGCGTCCTCCTCCGGGATGCTGATCGTGCCGCCGGTCCCCGCGACGTCGACCTCGAGGATCGAGTCCTCAGGGGTCTCGATGGTGACGAGCGGTGCGGTGTACTCGATGTACGCGCCGCCCTCGATCCCGGTCGCCACGGCGCGCAGGGTCTGCGTGCCGTCGATCTTCACCGTGAACTCGATCTCCTGCCCCTCGAAGAGGGTCACGTCCCCGGTGGTCTGATCCGCCTGGGAGTAGACCGCAGCGAACTCACCGAGCGTCTCGCGCTCGCCGTCCGCGTCGGCCGGTCCGACCTGCGGTCCGAGGTACGTGGCGGAGTACGACTGGATCTCCTGGGTCTGGGCGACCCACATGTCCTCGACCGTCTCGGTGTCCTCGGCGGCGTTCAGCGCCCGCACGTCGGTTGCCTCGGAGAACGCCTCGCTCAGGAACGGCGCGCACCCCTCGTCCCATGCCGCGAACGCCTCGGCGTAGAGCGCCTCGCCGTAGAAGGCCGGATCGCCGTCGGCTGTGCCCAGCGAGTTGCTGAGGCCCTCGGTCGGGGGGGCGGAGGCGTCCAGCGGCCCGGGACGCTCTCCGGCGCCGTCCCAGCTCTCGATCTCGGTGTCCTCACCAGGAGCCCACATGTAGCCTCCGGTGCCCTCAGCCGGTCCGTCGGGCACGACCACCCCGAGACCGCCCTCGAGCGAGGACGAACGGGCGTAGGTGTGCTGTTCGGGGATGTCGGGGTGCACCCGCATGTGCATGTCGTTGTCGCGGGGGCCGTCCAGTCCGAGGCTGTCGGCCGCCGCGCCGGTGAACCCGGCGTCGGCTTGCAGCAGCCGCGTGGCTTCTCCCTCGGCCGGATCACCGGACTGTCCCACGAAGCCGTGGAGGTTGCTGCCGGTCGCGAAGGCGTTGAAATCGGCCTCGTCGAAGGGCACCTGGGCGGAGACGCCGGGCGCCCCCAGCGCGAGCAGCAGGGCGAGCGCACTGAGTAGCGCACTCGCACGTCGGGTCTTGGACTTCATGGACTTCCCCCTTGACTTCGGGTCTGTGGCGTGTCGATGACGCCGCGACCAGCGAGACGGCACGCGAACTGGTGCGCGCCCCTGTCGTTCGGACGACGGTGCAACTCTCATCCCCTCTGCAGCCGGGTCCGACGTTCGGACGGCGCCCCGAAGGGCGCTCCCCCGCATGGGCGGGGCCGATCGCCGGGCCTCATCTCCGCCTACAGTATCTACAACGCAGCAAGCCGTCCACAGGTTACGCCCCGTAGTTCGGTCGGTGGTCGACACGCCGGGCGGACTACACAGCGTATCCTGCCGCCGACGGGGCGCTGCGGGACATTCCGGACCTTCCGTACTGTTCGACTACGCTACGTAGTTTCCACCGGATCGCGCCCGGATCGGTCCGCCGGGGGCCCTGGGACGCGCCAGCGGCGCTCACCGACGAGGAGCGCGGTCCCGAGCGTCAGCAGGCCGAGGGCGATCCCGCCCCAGCCGGTGACCGGCAACGTCGGGCCGGCGCTCGGTGGCGCAGCCTCGACGACGTCGTCCTCCCCGGCGGAGCGGGGCCCGACGTCGGGGGGCTCCTCGCCCGTCCCCACGTCCTGGGCGGCGGCGAGGACCAGCTCCGCGACCCGTGGCGGCACGTCCTCCATGGCGGCGTAGAGGTGGCGGCCGGGACACAGCGTCTCGTTCCCCGTGTCCTTGTGGCCGACGATGGTGGGCAGCTCGACCTCCTCGCCCTCCTCGAACCGGGTGAGGCCGGGGACCGCGCCGCCGGTGCTCTCCACCACGGTGGTGCCCAGAGGGTCGACGCGGTGGGTGATGAACAGCCAGGCGAGGAGCTCCTCGATCGCCCGGACGGTCTCGTCGGACACCGGGTCGGTCTCGTGGTCGCCCATGACGCTGATCCCGGCCGAGACGTGGTTGAAGCCGGCAGCGTGTGAACCGACGACCGCCCGGTCGATCCCCCCCGCCCGGCCCTCGTAGACGCGCCCGTAGGCGTCGACCATGAAGTTGTAGCCGAGGTCGGAGAAGCCCCGCGCCTCGACGTGGAACAGGCAGAGCGCCCGGACCACGTCGTCGGCCTCCTCCGGCGCGTAGGTCGGGTACATGACGGTGTGGTGGATGTGCGCCATCTCGACCTCCCCGGACTCCGGCGGTTCCGTCGGACGGCACTCGCCGTCGGGGTCCCACGCGTCGCGCGGGATGATCTGCGGATCGCCGGTGCTGGCGAGCGCGGCCCCACGGCCGGTTGTCACGGGTCGGTTGGCGAGCATCCGGTCGGGCGGCATGGCGACGGTGTCGAGGTGGACCAGGCCCGGGTCGTCGCCGCGGGCCCGCAGCTGGAGGCGCTCGGAGGCTCCGACCCACACCGGGTCGAGCTCAACCCGGTCGTGCTCGCCGCGGCCGTCATCGGGCGGGTGGCCGTCGTGGCCGTGCCGGTGGTCCGGGTCGTCGGAGCCGTGGTCGTCGACCTCCGGGAAGGCGAGCCACGGGCCCCACCCGTCCCCGTCGTGGGCACGTACCTCGACCGCTGCGTCCGCCTCGACCGTGGCGCCGACGAGGACGACGTCGGACGCCGCGACCTCGTCCGAGACCCACGAGCCGTCGCCGACGGCCGTGAAGTCCTCCACGGTCGTGCGATCGAGGCTCGCCTCCGGCGGCGCCCCGCCCGCCCCGGTGAGCACCGGCTCCGCGAGTACGGCGACGACCGCCAGGCCGACGAGGACGGCACGGAGCGCACGCGATCGGGCACGGTCGGCGTGCGACGGTCGATCCCCCGTAGGTGTGACGTTCAGCGACTCCCCCGTTCGCGTCGCGGACCGGCGACGGTACCCGGCCAGTGGCCGTCCGTCCGCGCTGCTCCCGGTGCCGTCCCCGGAGCGTGCGCTCAGCGAACTAATCGGCCCCGTACTCCCACTCCGTGCCCGCCGGGGTGTCGCGGACCTCCACCCCGCCGACGGTGAGCAGCGCCCGGATGTGGTCGGCCGTCTCGAACTCCCGTGCGTCCCGGGCAGCCTCGCGGAGGTCGAGGAGGGCGTCGACGTAGGGCGCGACGACGTCGCGGTGATCGTGGAGGCCCGCGTCGGCGAGCTCGCCGATCGCCCCGATCATGGCCCGGAGGCGTCCGCGTGCGCGCTCGTGGGCCACCGGGTCGCCGAGGTCCTCGCGCCAGGCGTCCACCGCCTCCTCGAGGAGGAGCGCGGCGTCGACCGCCGCGGTGAGGTCGCCGCTGTCCATCGCGTCGGCGAAGCGGCGGTCGAGCGCCGCGGTGCGGCTGGGCAGGTCGTCCTCGCCCCCCGTCCCGCCGTCGCCGGCCCGGTCCGCGTCGAAGGCCGCCGCAGGTCGACCGCCCCGCGGGGCCGCCGCGGCCGCGTCGACCAGCTCGCTGGTGGCCACCGTGGCACCGGCCTCGATGCGCGTCTCGTGACCGGCGTGCCGGGCGGTGACCGCACCGCGCCCGGTGACGGTGACGCTGTCCTCCTCCAGGTCGAGGACGCACGCGGTGTGCTCGTCCACGCCGAGGATCCAGGTCCCCTCGGGGAGCGCGGCCTCCATGCGGCGGAGCCGCCGCTCACCGAGGTAGCAGTAGCGCGTGTCGTGGGTGCCGCCCTCCGCGTTGTCGTAGTGCGGGACCACAACGGCGTCGAGCCCGACGGTCCGCAGCAGGTCGAGACCGGGCACCCAGTGGGGGTCCGACCCGACCTTGTAGATCTCGTAGACGGGGATCGACTGCGTGCCGAGGGTGCAGGCCGCCGCGCTCGCGAACACCAGCGGCCCCCCGGCCACGAGCCGGCGTCGAAGGAGATCCGCGACGGGACGGTCGCGCCACTGACGCAGGAGGTACGTCGGGCTGCCGGGGCCGGCGAACACCACGTCCGCGCGCTCGAGCTCGCGCAGCGCCGTCTCGTACGCAGCCGGACCGAGGTCGCGGTGATCACCCAGCGTGACGGCCGCCACCTCCGCGTCGATCCGCCGGCGCAGGTAGGCCACCGCGCGGGCGCTGATCTCGGCGGCGTTCTCCTGGAACCCGTACGGCGTGTCGACGACCCGGACGGTGACCGGTCGGTCGCCGGCGGCCTCAGCGGCGGCGTCGGTGACGAGCTGGTGGGTCGAGACCATGCTCGGGGCGGTCTCGCCCGACCCCATGATCACGAGCATCCTCGGCGACGGCATGCGTCCTCCCACCGACCGGTGCCCCGGCCCGGAAGGGTAGTGCCGCCCTCCGCGCGGGACCGCGGCGACGTGGGAGGCTCGGGGCGCCGCCGAGCACCGGAGGTCCCCGTGGCGCCGATCGTGACCCTGACCATGAACCCGTCGCTCGACGTCCACGCCGATGTCGAGCGTGTCGTCCCCGACGAGAAGCTGCGGTGCTCGGCGTCGCACCACGAGGCCGGCGGGGGCGGCGTGAACGTCGCACGCGTGGCGCAGCGACTGGGTGCGGAGGTGCGCGCGGTCCTCACCGCGGGTGGACCGACCGGCGCGCGCCTCGTCGATCTCGTCGGGGAGGAGGGCGTCGACTGCGTGCCGGTCCGCGTCGACGGCCTGACGCGACAGAACCCGACGTTCTCCGAGACCGGATCGGACCGTCAGTACCGGTTCGTGCTGCCGGGCCCGGAGCTCGCGGAGGCGGAGTGGTCGGCTTGCATCGACGCGGTCGCGTCCACGGAGCCGGCTCCGTCCGTCGTGGTGGCCAGCGGCAGCCTCCCGCCCGGCGCGCCGTCCGATCTGTACGCCCGGCTCGTCCGGACGCTCGACGGGACACGGGTCGTCGTCGACGCCTCCGGCGTGGCGCTGCGGGAGGTGGCGGCCGCCGGTCCGTACCTGCTGAAACCGAACGCGGCCGAGCTGCAGCAGCTGATCGGTCACGGGATCAGCACGGACGAGGAGTTCGAGGCCGCCGCCGATCAGCTCGTCGCCGACGGCGCGGCCGAGGTACTGGTGCTCTCCCTCGGCGCGGGCGGCGCCTACGTCGCCCGCCGCGGCGCGCCGGGGATCTCGCTGCGGGCCCCGACCGTCCCGATCCGCAGCCGCATCGGCGCCGGCGACAGCATGGTCGCCGGGATCGTCACCGGCCTCGCCCGCGGATGGGCGGTGGAGGAGGCGGTGACGCACGGGCTGGCCGCCGGGGCGGCCGCGGTGATGACCGCGGGTAGCGAGCTCGCCCGCGCCGCGGACGTCGAGCGCCTCTACGAGCGCATGACGGGTCGGGCGGGGTGACCGGGGCGGCTACCGTCCTTCGCGCGCCGCTGTCCGGTCCCCGTCCTCCCCGGCGACGATCCGGTCGATCGCGGCGAGCTCGCCCTCGTCGAGCTCCCAGTCGGCCGCGGCCGCGTTGGCGCGGACCTGCTCGGGACGGGTCGCGCCCGCGATCACGGAGGCGACCGTCGGCTGCGCGGCGAGCCACGAGATCGCGAGTTCGAGGATGGTGTGCCCGCGCTCGGCGGCGAAGGCGTCGAGCCGACGGGTGGCCTCCCAGCGACCGTCCCCCACGAAGCGTTCGCGCCGGTCGCCGTCCAGCGACGCCAGTCTGCCCTCGACGCCGTCGAACCCGTCGGCGTACTTGCCGGTGAGGAGGCCGCTCTCCAGCGGGAAGTAGGGCAGCAGGCCGAGGCCGTGGCGGGTGCAAGCGTCCACGACGCCGTCGTGCTCGGGGTCACGGGTGAGCACGCTGTAGCGGTTCTGGACGCTGACGAACGGCGTCAGTCCGGCGTCGGCCGCGAGCCGCTGCGCTCCGTCGATCTGTTCGGCGGAGAAGTTGGAGCAGCCGACGGCGCGGGCCTTCCCGGCCACGACGAGCTCGTGCAGCGCGCCGAGGGTCTCGGCGAGCGGGACGTTCGGGTCGGGTCGGTGGAGCTGGTAGAGGTCCACGTGGTCGGTGTCGAGCCGGCGGAGGCTGTCCTCGAGGGCGCGGGGGATACGGTCGGGGTGTGCCCCTGGGAGCTGCTGGTCGTCGCCCGTGATCCCGAACTTCGTGGCGATGGTGACCTCGTCCCGTCGACCGCTGATCGCCCGGCCGATCAGCTCCTCGCTGTCGCCGTCCCCGTAGACGTCGGCGGTGTCGAGGAGGGTGACACCCGCGTCGAGCGCGGCGTCGATCACCTCCTTCGTCCGCCCCCCGTCGAGGCGGCGGCCGAAGTTGTTGCAGCCGAGGCCGACGACCGGGGTCTCGAGCGGACCGAGCTTCCTCGTCTCCACGGCGGCTCCGGCGGCGAGGGCGGTGGGGTCCGTCGACCGTAGCGGTGACGGGCACGTGACGGTGTCATCGCACGGGGCACCGGACGGTGAACCCCGGTGCCGCACGGACGGCGGTGTCCAGGTCCTCCTGGGCTCCGACGGTGGCGTCGTCCCAGACGACGCTGCGCCGCGCGCTGCCCGCGACCGCCGCGCGAGCCCCGACCACGCTGCGTTCCACGGCCCCGGTCACCCGGGCCGTCGGATCGACGAGGCTGCCGTCGTCACCGACGGCGGCTGCGGCGTGGAGGTTCGCGGCGAGGTAGTCGGCGGGGGTACCGCAGTCGTGGTAGGCGACGTCGCTCTCCACGAGCTCCAGTGCGCCGCGCTCGGCGTGGGGGCGGAGCACCGTGGGGTACAGGCCGCGGCGTTCGGCCGGCAGCTCGCGTGCGACCGCCCACGGGAGCAGCGCGACGCCCGTGAACCGCAGGTCCCCGAAGTCCCCCCGGTCCGGATCACGGACGGTGAGCAGGCGCACCCGCTCCCGGTCCCAGCCGTGCACGAACGCCACCAGGTCGGCGGGGTGCCACGTGTCCGCGTTGACGGTGAGCACGCCCCGGCCGGCGATCCAGTCCCGGAGCAGCCCGATCGCGCCCGCGGTCTCGAGGGCCTGTGGCTCCTCCGCGGAGATCACGACATCGCGTGTTTCGAGGTGGCGCTCGAGCGGGGCACGGCCGTGGTGGACGTTCACCGCGATCTCGGAGGCGGCCGCCCGCGCGCGCTCGAGTGCGTGGTCCACCAGCGCGACGCCGCCGACGGGGCAGAGGGCCTTGGGTCGCAGGTGGGTCAGCGGCCGGAGGCGTGTCCCCGACCCGGCGGCGAGGACGACTGCGGCGAGCTGCCCCGTCGGACGCCGCTGGCCGGTGTCCGAGCCGTCCCGTGCGGTCGGGCCGATGCCCGTCACACCGCCTCCTCGCGTCGCGGTGAACGTAGACCGTGCCCCCACCGCTCGGGGCTTCGCCACCGCCACCCCGTCCCCGTACCGTCGACGACGCCCGGTGGGAGGACGCGTCGTGGTGGGTCGGACGGCGGGGGCGCGCACGCTCGGGACGGCCGCCACCGGCCGCCGCCCGGTCGCGGGGGTGTGAGATGGTGCGGGGGCTGCTCGCGGTCGCAGTCGTCACGGCCGCGGTCGTTGCCCTGATCTGGGCGCTGCAGCGGCGGCTCGTCTACCTGCCGACCCAGGCGCTCCCCGCGCCGCCCGCGCCGGTGGAGGAGGTCGCGTTCGACACCGACGACGGGCTGACACTCCGGGGCTGGTTCGTGCCGGCGACCGGCGAGCGACGTGACGTCGCGGTCCTCGTCGCGAACGGCAACGCGGGCAACCGCGCGGTGCGCCTGCCGTTGGCGGAGCGGCTCGCGGCTGCGGGCTTCGATGTCCTGCTGTTCGACTACCGCGGGTACGGGGGCAACCCGGGGACCCCGAGCGAGGACGGGCTCCACCTCGACGCGCTCGCAGCCCGGGCCCACCTGGCGGGGCGCCCCGGGACCGACCCCGATCGGCTCGTGTACCTCGGCGAGTCCCTGGGTGCCGGGGTCGTGGTGGGCCTCGCCGCCGAGTGGCCACCGGCGGCGCTGGTGCTGCGCTCGCCGTTCACGTCGCTCGCGGACGTGGGCCGGGTGCACTACCCGTTCCTGCCGGTCCGTCGGCTGCTCCGCGACCGCTACCCGTCCCTCGAGCGCATCGCGCGCGTCGAGGCCCCGGTGCTCGTCGTCGCGGGGGAGGCCGACCGCATCGTCCCCCACGAGCAGAGCCGCGAGATCGAGGCGGCCGCGCCCGGCCCGAGCCGCCTCGTGAGCATCGCGGGGGCCGGCCACAACGACGCCGATCTCACCCACGGCGATCGCCTCGTTACGGCG
>CAZADJ010000055.1:11603-13610 GCA_964483845.1 uncultured Actinomycetota bacterium
CCGACGCGCTCCTGGGTGTTGCCCTCGGGGCTCTGACGGATCACCCGACCCTCGTCGACCGTGTCCGAGAACTCCTGGACGCGAAGGACGTTGAACCCGCGGTCCTCCAGCTGGAAGCGCGCGTCGGCCTCGAGGAGTCCGACGACGCGCGGGACGATCTCCGTCTCCTCCCCGGCGGAGACGACGAGCCGGACGGTGCTGCCCCGGTCGACGGTCTGACCCATCGCGGGCTCGGTGCGGATCACCAACCCGCGCTCGAGGTCGTCGCTGTACTCCTCTAGCCGCTCCCCGAGGGACAGGCCGGCCTCGCGCAGGACCGCGATCGCCTCCTCCTCGGGTTCGCCGCTCACGTTGGGGATCTCCACCGGCTCCGGGCCGTCGGACAGGACGAGCTGGACGACGGAACCGTCATCGATCTGGGCGCCCGCCCCCGGGTCCTGGCGGAGCACCCGGCCGGCGGGGATCTCCGGGTCGTGGTCGCGCCCCGCGAGCTCCATGTCGAGCCCCCGCGCGCGGAGGGCGGTCTGCGCCTGCTCGGGGGTGTCGCCGATGACGTCAGGCACGGTGCGCAGCACGGCCTCCTCGCTGCCGAGCGCGCCGGCGAGCCACCAGATGCCGACCGCGAAGGCGGCGATCGTGAAGAGCGCGAGCGCGACGTAGCCGACCGTGCGCCGCCGGCGCTCCTGCGTCTCGGTGAGGGGCGGACGGTCGCTGATCCGGGTCGCGTCACCGGCGATCACCGCCGTCTCGTCGGGCAGGAGCACCGCCGGCGCGGTGACGGGCTGGCCCCGCCCGGCGCGGACGAGATCCTCGCGCATCGCCTCCGCGGTCGGGTACCGGTTGGTCGGGTTCTTCGCCAGGGCCTTCATGGCGATCGCCTCGGCGGCGGGGGAGATGTCGGGGTTCCACTCGCGCGGCGGCGGCGGGGTCTGCTGGACGTGCTGGTAGGCGACCCCCACGGCGGTGTCGCCCTGGAACGGCTGCTGGCCGGTGAGCATCTCGTACAGGACGATGCCGAGCGAGTAGACGTCCGACCTGGCGTCCACGGCCGTGCCCTGCGCCTGCTCCGGGGAGAGGTACGCGGCGGTTCCGAGCACCGACGCGGTCTGGGTGACGGTCTCGGCGTGCAGCGCCCGCGCGATGCCGAAGTCGGTCACCTTCACCGAAGCGTCGTCCCCGATCAGGATGTTCCCCGGCTTCACGTCGCGGTGGACGAGGCCGTGGGTGTGAGCGTGCTCGAGCGCCGAGCAGACCTCCGCGGCGATCTCCAGCGCCCGATCCTCGGTCAGTTCACCGCGCGCGAGGACCTCCTGGAGGGACCGGCCGTGGACGAGCTCCATGACGATGAACGGCAGCCCGTCGTGGGTGCCGGTGTCGTAGACCTGGACGATGTTCGGGTGGTTCAGTGCGGCGGACTGCTGGGCCTCCCGACGGAAGCGCCGCACGAAGTCCTCGTCCTCGCGGAACCGCCCGGACAGGATCTTCGCCGCGACCTCGCGCTCGAGCACGTCGTCGCGGGCGACCCAGACCTCGGCCATGCCGCCGCGGCCGATCGGGCGGGTGAGTTGGTAGCGCTCCGCGAGCCGGATGCGCTCACCCGGCCCGGCCGAGCCACCACCCTGGGACGAGGACATGGGCGCTCCCGGTGAGAACCGGCTTCAAGGTACCAACCCCGGGTCGCAACTCCTCGGTTCACCGGTCCAGCGCGGCCTCCATCACGCTCCGCGCGATCGGCGCGGCAGCACCGCCACCGGTCGCGTCGGCCCCAGCATCGGGCAGCGCCACGGCGACCGCGACCGCGCGTCCGTCGTCGCCGGCCGACGCGAAGCCGATGAACCAGACGTGGTTGACGTCGTCGCCGGTCGCGGCGGTGCCGGTCTTGCCGCCGACGCGGGCCCCTTCGATGCGGGCGTTGCGGCCGGTCCCGGCCTCGACCGCCTCAACCATGATGGCCCCCAGGGTGCGTGCCGTCTCCGGGCTCACCGCCTGGGCGGTCCAGCGGCCCTC
>CAZADJ010000056.1:0-13584 GCA_964483845.1 uncultured Actinomycetota bacterium
GTGCTGTTCCGCCAGCGCCGGCCCGGGCTCCACGGTGAGCCGTTCACGATCTTGAAGTTCCGGACGATGCAGCCGCCTGCGTACCCGGAGCAGCCCGACGGGGAGCGCATCACCCCGCTCGGTGCGACCCTGCGCCGCTGGAGCCTCGACGAGCTCCCCGAGCTCGTGTGCGTGGTGCGCGGTGACATGAGCCTCGTCGGTCCGCGGCCGCTGCGCATGGAGTACCTCGAGCGCTACAGCGACGAGCAGGCCCGCCGCCACGAGGTCCCGCCCGGGCTGACCGGCTGGGCGCAGATCCACGGGCGCAACGCCCAGAGCTGGGCGGAGCGGCTCGCGCTGGACGTCTGGTACGTGGACAACCGCTCGCTCTGGCTCGACCTGCGCATCATCGCCCGCACCGCGCTGACCGTGCTGTCGGGGCGGGGGATCTCCGAGCCGGGTCACGCGACGAAGCAGCCGTTCCTCGGCAGCGACGACGGCGGGACCGACGACGCGGACGCGTAGTCACCACGACGTGGCGAGCGTCACCTCCCGGGGAAGGCTCCCCGCACGGAGTGGGCGACCTCGTCGACCTCGTCGTCGGTGAGCCCGGATCCGCTGGGCAGGCAGAGCCCGTCGCGGAACAGCCGCTCGGCCACCACGCCGCCCCGCACGCGGTGCTCGGCGAAGACCGGCTGGAGGTGCATCGGCTTCCACACCGGCCGCGCCTCGATGCCCTGGGCACCGAGGTGTCGACGCACCGCCTCCCGGTCGGTGTGGGCCTCGTCGGGATCGATCGTGAGGCACGTGAGCCAGTGGTTCGGTTCGCCGGAGGTGTCCTCCGGCGGGAACGCGACGCCCGGGAGGTCGCCGAGCCGCTCGCGGTAGACGGCGTTGATCTCGCGGCGACGGGCGATCAGGTCGGGCAGACGCCGCAGCTGGCCCCGGCCCAGGGCCGCGAGCAGGTTGGAGAGACGGTAGTTGTAGCCGACCGCGGAGTGCTGGTAGTGGGGCGCCGGGTCCCGTGCCTGGGTCGCCAGGTGGCGGATCCGCTCCGCTGCGGCGGGATCGTCGGTGACGATCGCGCCGCCGCCGCTGGTGGTGATGATCTTGTTGCCGTTGAACGACAGCACACCGAGCTCGCCGAGGGTGCCGGCCGGCCCGCGTTCGTGGGTCGCCCCGAGCGCCTCGGCCGCATCCTCGATGATGGGGATCCCGTGGGCGTCCGCGAGCGGCAGGATGCGGTCGTAGTCGGCACACCGCCCGTAGAGGTCGACCGTGATGATGGCTGCGGGTAGCTCGTCCCGGTCGGCGGCGGCAGCGAGTTCGACCTCGAGCAGGTCGGGACTGAGGTTCCACGAACGCTCCTCGACGTCGACGAGCACCGGCTCGGCGTCGACGTACCGGATGGTGTTCACCGTGGCGGCGAACGTGAGCGTGGAGGTGATGACCGTGTCGCCCGGCCCGACCCCGAGCAGGAGCAGGCCGAGGTGCAGGGCGGCGGTGCCGCTCGACAGCGCGACGACGTGCTCCGCGCCCAGCGTCTCGGCGAGCTCGCGTTCGAAGGCGTCCAGGTGCGGTCCGACCGGAGCGACCCAGTTCGAATCGAACGCATCGAGCAGCAGGGCACGCTCCTCGTCACCCACGTCGGGCGGTGACAGGTGGATGCGGTAGCCCATCGGCCCCCGGTGCTCGACGGCCGGTGAGGCTACCAAGCGTCGGCGGTCGGTCCGGCCCGGGCCAAGGCCGCCGGGCCGGTGCAGCGAGTGGCACCGCTCGGGTTGCGTACCATCCGAGCCCGTTCACGCTGGGGGATCCGGGTGGCCGACACCGATGGTCGAGCGAGCGGTCGCTCGCGCCGTCGGCACCGCCGCAAGCGCACACATCGCTCCGGCTCGGGTCGCACGTACGACCGGACCCGCCGTCGGCGTGCCCGTCGCAGGCTCCGCCGGCGTCTGCGACGCTGGGGGCGCCGGTCGGTCCCGGTCCTGGCCGTGCTCGTCGTCGCGGCCGGCATCGCAGCAGCGTCGGTCCTGCGCGACGCGTACGTCGCCCGCGGAGACCTGACGGAGGCCCGGGGTGCGCTCGCCGCCGCCGCCTCGGCGGTGCTGGACGGCGACGTCGAACGGGCGCGCCCCGAACTGGCCGATGCGCGCGCAGCGGTCGCGGCCGCACGCGCACGCACCGACGGAGCGCTCTGGGGTGTCGCCGACAGGGTCCCGCTCGCCGGCCGCTCCACCCGGACGGTGCGTGCCGTCGTCGACGTCGCCGCGGTCACGGTCGAGGCGACCGACGGCGTCGTGGACGGCCTGGAGGACCTCCTCGGGGGCGGTGGCGCGCCGGAGCTGCGCATCGAACAGGGCCAGGTCGACCTCGGCGTGCTCGACCGGGCGGCGCGCGTGCTCGACGGCCTCCCGGTCGCGGAGCTGCGCGAGGCTCACCGCGAGCTCGTCGCCGTCCCGGCGACGTGGATCCCGGCCGAGGTCCGTGAGGGACGCACGGAGACGATCGAGCTCGCGGCGGCGGCGCTGCGCGCACTGGGCGGCGCCGAGGAGATGGCGGCGACCCTCCCGTCGTTCCTGGGCGCGGACGGCCCGCGCCGGTACTTCGTCGGCGTGCAGACCCCCGCCGAGCTGCGCGCGACCGGGGGCCTCCTGGGCTTCTACGCGATCCTCACCGTCGACGGCGGACGGATGACCGTCGGGGAACCGGTCGTGCTCGAGGAGGACCCCGACGAGCCAGCCCTCACGGCGCCCGGCGACGAGACCGACGTCGCCCGGCGGCTCGGGCAGCTCGGCCGGGAGCAGGGCTTCGTCGTGCCCGCCCCCGACGACTACCGCGCACGCTACGAGCACGTCAGCGCCGGCGGGCACTTCTCCAACGTGAACGTCGACCCGCACCTCCCGGTCGTCGCCGAGGTGCTGCTCTCGCTCTACGAGCACCACACCGACGAGCAGCTCGACGGGCTCATCCTGCTCGACCCGATGGCGCTCGCGACGCTGCTCGAGCCGGTCGGCCCGATCGACCTCGACCCGGCGGTGCTCGACGCCGACGGACGGCTCCCCGAGCGGATCGCGCCGGGGGAGCTGGTCGACGTCATGACCCACGAGATCTACGAGGTCTACGGCCAGGGGCGCGGGGTCGAGCGCCGGGCCTTCTACCGTGACTTCGCGACGCGCTCGTTCGACGCCGTGTTCACCGGCACGTGGGACGGTCTCGAGTTCATCCGCGGCCTCGGTGACGCTGCCGCCGGACGGCACCTCCAGGTGTTCAGCACCCACGGTGGTGAGCAGGCCGCCTTCGAGACCATCGGCGTCGCCGGTGCGTTCGGGCCGAGCGACGGCCGCAGCGACTTCCTCGCGCTCACCGCCAACAACGCGGTCGGCGGGAAGATGGACGTCCACCTCGGTCACCGCGTCGCCGGCGAGTTGCGCCTCGAGCTGCCGCCGGTGAGCCCGCTCGGCCACGCCCGCGCGACCAGGCGGGCTGCCCTGGAGGTGACGGTCGACAACCCCCTGCCCGACCACGGCATGGACCTCTACATCATCGGCAACTGCGTGCTCGGACGTCCCGGCGGGTGCTTCGAGGGCCCGCCCGGCGTGAACCGGACCTGGTTCACCGTCTGGACGCCGGATGCGACCCGCATCGTGGGCTCCCGCGACGACGGCGGGGTCACCCACGCGTGGTCCGGAGCGCTGCACGGGCTGCGCACCCACGACCGCTACCTGGAGACCCCACCGGAGTCGCAGGCCTCCTTCGGGCTCGACCTCGCCGGGGACGTCGACCTGGTGCGCGACGGTGACGAGCTGATCTACCGGCTGGCCTGGTGGCGGCAGGCCAAGGCCGTCCCCGATCTGCTCGATCTCACCGTGGTCGTCCCCCGGGGCTGGTCGGTGGCGTCGGCGCGTGTGGACGGCGGGAGCACGGTCGGGGGGACCGGCGTGCACGGTGACGCTGAGCCGGTCGCGCTGGAGGTGGAGGGAGATCGGGTCCGTGTCAGCGGCGCGGCCGTGACCGACGTCACCGTCGAGATCCGTCTCGATCGCAGCATCTGGCGCCGCATCGGCGACTGGCTGCGCGAGCCCGCCTTCTGATGATCAGAGGTACCTCGTTCGGGGCACCTGGCACGACTAGGGTGCACGTGGGTGTGCCGTCGGGCGCGCAGCGACAAGGGGCTCGGATCTTGGCAGCGGGGGCAGCGGCAGGAGGCAAGCGGCGTCGTGTAGGACTCCGCTTCGTGCTCCGCGTGCTACTCGACGTGGCCGTCCTCACCGCAGCCTACGTGGTCGCCTTCCAGCTGCGGTTCGACTGGGCGGTGCCGCCGGCGATGACCGAGCGCATGCTCGTGACGCTGCCGCTGGTGGTCACGGCCAAACTCGGGCTGCTCTTCGCGTCCGGGCTCCACCGGCGCTCGTGGCGCTACACGAGCCTGCGCGACGCGATCCGCCTGTACGCGGCGTTGGCGACCGCTGCGCTCGGTCTGCTCGTGGTCCGGTTCGTCGCCGTGACCGAGAGCTTCGGCGCAGATGTGGACGTGGCGGCCGTACCGGCGGGGGTCGTGCTGATCGACTTCGTCCTGTCCTTCCTCGGGCTGGCGGGCCTGCGCGCCGCGCGCCGGCTGCAGCGCGAACAAGCCGAGCTCCGCAGCCGCCGCACCGGCGAGGAGAGGACGCCGACCCTGCTGATCGGTGCCGGGGAGGCCGGCGCCATGGTCGCACGCGAGCTCGCGAGCCGCCCCGACCTGGGCCTCGAACCGGTCGGGTTCCTCGACGACGACCCCGACAAGCAGGGGAGCGTGATCCGCGGTGTGCCGGTGCTCGCCACGATCGACGAGCTCGCGGCCGTCGCGGACGAGACCGGCGCGGAGCGCGCGCTGATCACCATCGCCAACGCCGCCGGGGCCGACGTGCGGCGCATCAACGATCTCTGCGTCGAGGCCGGTCTGGAGACCAAGATCATCCCCGGCGTCTACGAGATCGTCGGCGGGCGGGTCAGCCTCACGCGGATCCGCGACGTCGAGATCGACGACCTGCTCCGCCGCGAGGCGGTCGAGCTGGACCTGGAGAGCATCGAGGGGTACCTCGCGGGTCGCACCGTGCTGGTGACCGGCGCCGGCGGGAGCATCGGGTCGGGGTTGGCGCGGCAGATCGCGGCGTTCTCCCCGGACCGCCTCGTGCTGCTCGACAAGTCCGAGGGAGCGCTGTTCCACATCGACGCCGAGCTGCGCGAGACGGTGCCGTCAACGGCGACCGTGGCGGTCCTCGCGGACGTGTGCAACGCCGCGCGCATCGGCCGGGTCCTCGAGGAGTACGGCCCCTCCATCGTGTTCCACGCCGCAGCCCACAAGCACGTCCCGCTGATGGAGGCCAACCCGCGGGAGGCGGTGGCCAACAACGTCTTCGGCACGACGACGCTGGCCGAGACAGCCGACGCGAAGGGTGTGGAGGCGTTCGTCTGCATCTCCACCGACAAGGCGGTCAACCCGAGGTCGGTCATGGGCGCGACCAAGCGGGCCACCGAGCTCTTCGTCCAGGCCCTCGATCGGGAGAGCCGGACCCGGTTCCTGACGGTCCGGTTCGGCAACGTCCTCGACTCCAACGGCAGCGTCATCCCGACCTTCCGCCGGCAGATCGAGCGTGGCGGGCCGGTCACGGTGACCCACCCGGGGATGTCCCGCTTCTTCATGACCATCCCCGAGGCTTGTCAGCTGGTGCTGCAGGCCGCGACGATGGGAGCTGGCGGGGAGGTCTTCATCCTGGACATGGGTGAGGCGATCCCGATCGTCGACCTCGCCCACGACCTGATCTCCCTCGCGGGTTACGAACCGGGGACCGACATCGACATCGTCTACACCGGTGCGCGTCCCGGCGAGAAGCTCCACGAGGAGCTCGCCTTCGCCGGCGAACGCGCACGACCGACCGACCATCCGAAGATCCTCGTCGGTCGGCCGGTCCAGAGCATCTCCCTGAGCGAGCTCAACGCACAGCTGCGCTCGCTCCGGGTCGCGTGTGACGATCCCGATCCCGCGCGGCTGCGGGCGGTGCTCCGCCGGATCGTGACCACCTACGAACCCGCCCTGACACCGCCGCCGCTCCCACCGCCCGAGCGGGCTCCCGAGGTGGACGGGTCGCCGATCGCGTCCCCGTCAGCCTCGGCTCGACCCGCGCCGACGTGGGTGGCCGCTCCCGTGGAGCGCTGAGGCGCCCCCGAGCTCGATCAGGCGGGGGTGGCGCCCTCGCGTCGTCGTCCCCGAGCGAGCAGCACGAGCCCGATCCCGATCAGGACCAGCACGCCGGCGCTCAGCGCCATGCGGCTGACACCCTCACCGGTTATCGGCAGCGAGCTGTCGATCGTGAAGGTGTCGGACAGCACGATCATCTCGCCCGTGGCGCGATCCTCGCCCTCGACGAGCACGGTGGTCTCACCGTCGGGGAGATCCGCGGGGACCCGGAACTCGAGCGTCCACGTGCCGTCGGCCGCAGCCGCGGCGTTGAACTGGTCGGTCGACCCGTCGGGGTAGGTGATCGTGGCGCTGATCTCGCTGCCCTCTTCCCAGCCCTCACCGAAGATGCGCTGGATGTCGCCGGGCGCGATCGCGTCCTTCTGGATGGTGATGGACGCCTCGGTCTCCGGGGCGGGCGGCGGGTAGTCGTCCTGCGCCATCGCCACCGTCGCGCTCACGGCGAGCAGCGTCGCGATCGCGGTCAGAACGGTGGTGATACGCCCCCGTGCGCCCATGCGGGCCCCTCCGGTTGATACCGGTGACCACTATAGGGGGGTGCCGGGGCGGTGGGAAGCCTGTCCGTCCGACGACGGTCGACGCTCCGGGTCGTGCTGGCGCCTCAGCGGCCTCGTCGGGAGCCGATCCGGGTCGCGAGGTCGAGTCCGGCGTCGTCATCCTGGCCGTAGCGGTAGCCGGCGTAGTAGTAGCCGTAGTAGCCCTCGTCGGGGTCGATGCGGTTCATCACGGTCCCGGCCAGCTCCGCGCCGACGCCCTCGAGGCGCTGGGCGGCGGCGCGCACCGCGGTGCGGCTCGCGCGACCGACGTCTAGCACCAGCAGGACGCTGTCGACCCGCGGGGAGACCTCCAGCGCGTCGGCGACCCCGAGAAGCGGCGGACCGTCGTAGATGACGAGGTCGGCGACCTCGGCCGCCTGGGCCATGAGTCCGTCCATCCGCGCGGAGGCGAGCAGCTCGGCCGGGTTCGGCGGGATCTCGCCGGAGGGCACGATGCGGAGGTTGTTCACGCCGACGTCGCGCAGCGCGTCGACCAGGGGGACGTCCTGGGCCAGCACCTCGGTCAGCCCGCCAGCCCCGCTGATCCCGAACAGCCCGTGGAGGGTCGGCTTGCGCAGGTCCGCGCCGACCAGCAGCACCCGGGTGCCCGACCGTGCGGCGGCGACCGCGAGGTTCGCGGCCACGGTGGTCTTGCCCTCCGCGGGCTGCCCGCTGGTGACCAGCAGCGAGCGGATCGGGTGCTCCACCGCCAGGAAGCGCAGGTTGGTGCGAAGTGTCCGGAACGCCTCGGCGGCCGGCGAGGCCGGCTCCATCAGGGCGATCGCGCGCCCCCTTCCCTTCGTCTCGTCCCAGCGCGGCACGTGGCCGAGCACCGGTCGGCCCGTTGCGCGCACGGCCTCGTCGTCGGAGCGGATGGCGTCGTCCATGAAGTCGCGGAGGAACGCGAGCCCGACGCCGAGCATCAGCCCGAGGACCACCGCGAGCGCAGCGTTGCGCAGCGGCTGCGGCGTGTAGGGGCTCTCCGGGACCTCCGCCGGCTGGATGATGTCACCGCCGCCGCTGGCGAAGGTGTCGGTCGCGCGGACGGTGGCGAGCTGGCTCGTGACCTGCCCGAGCTGGGTGAGCAGGGCCTCCTGCTCCTCGTCGAGCGCCTCGGTCTCGTCGGGGCCGGCCTCTTCCCGCTCCTCGGAGATCTCCTCGAGACGCTGCCGGATCGACGCGGCGCGGCGCTCGAGGTCGCCCGCGGCGTCCAGGGCGCGGTCCATGGCCTGCTCGCGGCGGTACTCGAGGTAGCTCTCCGCGTACGTCTGGGTGAGCTCGGCCGCCTCGATCGGGCGGAGCGCGGTACCGCGGAACGCGAGCACGTTGGTGTCGCGGACCGCCTCCACCTCGATGCGGTCCTCGAGCAGTCGCCGTGGGGTGACGCCGTCGAGCTCCAACCGGTCGATCGTGCGCTGGGCGACGGTCGTGGAGCGGGCCAGCTCGCGCTGGGTCTCGAGCTCCCGTTCGCCGAGCACGAGCTCGCGCAGGATCGCCTCGTCGGTCGGCCCGCCCGCCGGGGCGACCACGACGCGGACCTCGGAGCGGTACTCGGGGGTCTGGAGGAAGGTGACCGTCATCGCGGTGGCGACGACGATGACCAGCGTGGCGATCACCGTCCACTTGCGGCGCCGCAGCACCTCGACGTAGTCGCGCAGATCGAGGGTCTCCACCTCGGATCCCTCCCACCCGCCGTGCCCCTGGAGGTCACTCACGCGTGTTCATCCCCCCGGTGCGGCGCCGGCGTCCGGACGCCGCCATGCTACGGGAGCACGCGCGGATCGGCCGGGCCGGCGTCGACGTCCCCGGCGTCATCGTCGGCACGCGGCCACACGAGTCGGACGGTGGGGTCGGGCTCCTCGCCACGGTCGCCCGCGGCGGAACCGACCGCAGCCGGGCCGTCGCGACGCTCCCCCTCGCGGGTCCAGATCGCGTCGGGGGAGAGGGCCGCACCGAGCGTCGGCGGTTCCGCCTGGGCGTCCTCGCGATCCCAGATGGAGGCGATGAGCTCGTCGGTCGGCGGCTGCCGCGGCGAGGTCGGAGGGCCGATCAGGGTGGGCTCCTGACGGTCCTGCCGCGGACCGTCCTCGGGATCGGCACCACGTGGACCGACCAGCACCACGTCGACCACCGCCTCGGTGCCGTTCAACGCCGCCCGGAGTCGGCGCTCCGAGGTGATCCCGGGGCTGGCGACCAGCACGAGCCGATCGAGGTGCCGGGCGGCCGCTGGGATCGCGTCCGTACCGACCGGGGGCAGCACCGCGAGGACGGTGTGGACCGGTGCCGGGATGCGTGCGAGCAGCTCCCCGAACTCTGCGGCCGGGCGCGGTCGGCGCCCGGGCCCGAGCCACAGGACCTGTCGCTCGCCGTCGCGGACCGCCGCGCCGATGAGGTCGATCTCGCCTCGGGCCACCTCCGAGACGCCCGGGCTGGGCTGGACCTCGCCGCTGAGGTCGACCGCCAGCACCCAGCCGGAGTCCGGCGCGACGCGGTCGGCGATCGTGTCCGCCCACCGGCGGAGGTTCACGATGGTGGCCGCGCTGTGGGTCAGGCCGACGACCAGACGCCCGTCCCGCGGACGGAGCCCCTCGAGCCAGTCGGCGAGCCCGTCCGCCTCGTGGGTGATGTCGGTCTCGGCGAGCCAGAGGGCGCGCTCCGCGCCGAGCCGGCGGGCACCGTTCGGCGTGCGCACCCGTCGCGAGCGTCGTGCCGCGGGTGCCTGCCGCCGCACGTCGTTGGGCGGGATCGGATGGTCCGGCTCCGGCCAGCGCCGCGGCCGAGCGGGACGCGTGGCGCGGGCAGCGACGATCAGCGCGACGCTCAGCCCGATCGCCCACGCCACGAGACCGACGACGAGACCGGTGAGCCAGGTCGGAGCGAGGAGGTCGGGGGCGGCGGCGCTGCTCACGATCGCGACCGTCGCGGCGGCGACGGCGGTGGCGAGGACGAGCCGGGTGCGGGACACGAGAACACGGACCGTAGTCGGTCGTGACGGGCGGTCCCGACCCCGTTCCGTCCCCCCGTCAGCCGGCCCGTGCGGCCCCTTCGCAGCACTCATCGCCACCGAGCCTATCCGGTCCGTCGCCCGGGGCGAGGAGGTCACGCCGGGTCCCTCACCGAGCGGCTCGGGTCACCGGGGTCCGGGAGCGAGGACGCCGCGGAGCTCCCGGAGCGTGCGTCGCGCCCGGTGGATCGCGATCGGGTAGCCCGACGACGCGTGACTGAGCTCCGAGCAGAGCTGGCGAGCCAGCCGGCGCGCGTCATCGGTCGCCGGGCTCGAGCGGGCGGCCTGGAGGTCCAGTTGGAGGTCGCAGGCGACCGACAGGAGATCGCCGAGCCCGCTGCCATCATCGGCCAGCGTGTCGAGCACCTCGGAGCGTGCGAGGAGGCGCTGGAGCGAGCTCCGCGCGGCACGCAGGCTCTGCTCGACGGTCACGGTCGGACCTCCGGTCGCTCCCGGTCGCCGTATCGGTGCGACGGAGCGCACCCGGTCGGTCCCCGTTCACGCTCCGACGTCACCCCCATGTTCGGCGCGGTCCGTGTGGGACTTGACCGGCGCCGGCCGACAGAGGGCGCCTCGACAAGGCACGCGTACCTGGGCGATGCTGTGTGGCAGCGGCGAGGAGGGCGCCAGGTGGGCGGGCCTGAGAACCTCGGAGGTGAGCGGCGCGGACGTGCGCGCCGGGCGCGGTGAGCACGACCACGCCCACGCCCGTCGATCTCCCCTCGGGGATCGTCACCTTCGTCTTCACCGACATCGAGGGCTCGACCCGGCTGCTTGACCGCCTCGGCGGTCGGTTCGCCGAGATCCTCGACCGCCACCGTGAGATCCTGCGCTCCGCGTGGGCCGAGCACGGCGGCCACGAGCTCTCGGCCGGCGGCGACGAGTTCCTCGTGGCCTTCGCGAGCGCCGACGACGCCGTCCGCGCGAGCCTCGCCGGACAGCGCGCGCTGGCGGCCGAGCCGTGGCCCGACGAGGCTCCCCTGCGTGTGCGCATCGGGGTCCACGCCGGGCTCGCCTCGCCCCGCGACGGCTCGTACGTGGCGCTCGCGGTCCACCGCGCGGCGCGGGTGGTCGCCGCCGCGAACGGCGGGCAGATCCTCGTCTCCGAGGACGCCGTCGAGGCACTCGACTCGCGCGAGGGGACGGCGCTGCGCTCGCTCGGCCGCTACCGGCTGCGCGACTTCGACGAGCCGGTCGAGCTGTACGAGGCAGGCGACCCCGTCGAGCACGACCGGCCGGTACGTGCCGTGCCGGCCGACGGGCACAACCTCGTCCGCCAGCCCGACGCGACCATCGGACGCGAGGAGGAGATCGCCACCCTCGCTGACGCGGTCACCGCCGGGCGCGTGGTGACACTGACCGGTCCGGGTGGGGTCGGCAAGACGCGGGTCGCGGCGGAGGTCGGGCTGCGCATCGCCCCCGACTGGCCCGACGGGGTCTGGCTCGTCGACCTCGCCGGCGTCCACGAGGACGGGCTCGTCGCCGCGGCCATCGCGTCCGACATCGGCGTGCCGGCCCGGCCCGGACGCGACCGGTGGGACGACGTCCTCGACCACCTCGCCGACCGGCAGGCGGTGGTCGTGCTCGACAACTGCGAGCACGTGCTGGCGGCCTGCGCGGAGCACGTCGACGAGCTCCTGTCGGTCTGCCGTGGGGTCGGTGTGCTCGCCACGAGCCGCGAGCCGATGCACCTGTCGCGCGAGGTCACGCGCGTCCTCGCGCCGCTCGGCGTCCCGGTCGGGGACGACCCCGGTCCCGACGAGGTGCTCGCGACGCCGGCGGGCCGGCTGTTCGCGGAGCGCGGGGCCGCGGCCCGCGCGGAGTTCGAGGTGACCGCGGACAACGCCGCCGCGGTCGCCGGGATCTGCCGACGGCTCGACGGGCTCCCGCTGCTGCTCGAGCTCGCCGCCGCGCACCTCTCGGCCCGCTCGGCGGCCGAGATCCTGTCCGGTCTGGAGGACCGCTTCCGGCTGCTACGCAGCCCCGATCCGCGCGTCTCCGACCGGCACCGCACGGTCGAGGGCCTCCTCGGGTGGAGCTACGACCTGCTCGACGTCGAGGAGCAGGCCGCGTTCCGGCGCGTCGCCGCGTTCGGCGGGAGCTTCACCATGAACGCTGCGGTGGTCGCGATCGACGGCGGGGACGGCGGCGGCGGGGACGCCGGCGACGGGGGCGACGCCGCCGGACACGAGGTCGACGACGCTTCCCGCCACGTGTGGTCCCTCGTCAACCGCTCGCTGGTGAGCGCCGACCTGGCCGCGAACGGCACCCGCTACCGGCTGCTCGAGACCGTGCGCAGCTACGGACGCCGCCTGCTCGAGGTCCACGACGAGACGGGTGAGGTCGCGGTCGCGCTGGCCACGTGGTACCTCGACCGCATCGGACCGTGGCACCCGGCCGACCGGCGCTGGGTCAGCGAGGTGGGGGTCGAGCTCGACAACCTGCGCGCCCTGATCCCGCTGCTCCCACCCGAGCGCGAGGAGATCGCGCAGCAGATCGCGTGCACCATCGGCTTCGGTCACGACGCGTCGCAGACGTTCCGGGAGGGGATCCGCGAGCTCACCGGCTACGTCGACCGGCTCGATGCGCCGACGCCGACCCGCGTCTCGCTGCTCACCGAGCTCGCCTACCTGCACCTGCGCACCGGCGAGGTCGGCCCGGCCGAGGAGCTCCTCGCCGCCGCGGATGAGGTGCAGGACGAGCACGGCGCACCGGAGTGGGACGAGATCGCGATCGACCGCACCCGGGGCGAGATCGCGCGGCGGGCCGGCGATCTCGACGAGGCGGTGACGATCGCGCGCCGGGCGCTCGAGCGACCGCTGTCGGACCACAGCCGGTCACGGATGTACAACCTGCTCGGGACGAGCGCGGCGGCGCTCGGCGATCTCGAGACCGCCTACGACGCGCTGACCGAGGAGCTCGCGCTGAACGAGGCGATCGGCGCCGAGGGCTACGTCGCCAGCGCGCACGGCAACCTGGCGGAGACGGCGCTGCGCCTCGGTGACGTGCCGACGGCGGCCCACCACCAGCGGGCCTGCCTCGAGCGCGGCGGCGCGCAGGGCTCGAGCGCGATGGTCGCGTTCTCGCTGATCGTCGCCGCCCGCATCGCCGGGTCCCGCGGCGAGTGGCCGACCGCGGGTGCGCTCCACGCGCGCGGCGAGGCGCTGCTCGACGAGATCGGGCTCGCGCTGTACGAGGACGACCGACGCCAGAGCGACGAGCTGCTCGCCCGGGTCCGCGCCGAGCTCGGCGACGACGGCGCGGCCGAGGCCGAGCGGGAGGGGCTCGAACTGCCGCTCCCCGAGGCGATGCGCCGTGCCGACGCCGCCCTCGCCGCGGCGGAGCGCGACGACGACGCCGCACCGACGACCTGACCGGAGGAAGGGGAGGGACATGGCGACACGAGACGACGGGACCGACGCCGGCTCGAAGGGAGCCGGGGACGACCCGGTGGGAGGTGACGGCGCGGCACCGCGGGGATCGTGGCGGGACCGTGTGGTCTTCGCACCGGGCGGCGGGTTCGCCTACCGGCCCGGCGAGCTGATCGTCCGCGCGCACCACACCCAGACCGTGTTGGAGCGGATCGCCGCACGCGCGGAGGCCGCGGACGCCGAACGTCCCGAGATCGAGCAGTACGAGTCCGCGAGCGGTCGGTTCGTACGTCTCGCCGGTGTGCCCGACCCGTTGGAGACGGTCGCGGCGCTGCGACGCGAGGACGGGATCGCGGCGCAGGTCAACCACGTCCTGTTCGCCACCGCCTGCGGGTGTCCGCCGCACCCCGCCAGCGCCGAGGCTGCGTGGTCCTACCCCGAGGCCGCAGGCCC
>CAZADJ010000057.1:0-13474 GCA_964483845.1 uncultured Actinomycetota bacterium
CAAGCGCAGATGTCAGCCTCACGCGAGCGGTCACCTGATCGCGGTCCGGACATCCCCGTCGGCGGTGAGGTAGCCCCGGTGCATCGCGCCGGTGTCGAAGGGCATCGCCAGACGACCCTGATGGTCGAGGGCGATCAGGCCGCCCCATCCGCCGAGGCCCGAGACGTCGGAGAGCACCCGCCGGGCCGCCTCCTCCACGGTCAGGTGGGCGTGCTCGACCAGCGCCGCGACGGTGCGGGCGGCGACCGTACGGACGAAGTACTCGCCCTTCCCGGTCGTCGAGACCGCGACGTTGTCGTCAGCGTAGGTGCCCGCTCCGATGACGGGTGTGTCGCCGATGCGGCCCGACCACTTGCCGGTCGTGCCCCCGGTCGAAGTCGCCGCCGCCAACGTCCCGTCCCGGCCGCGGGCGACCGCGCCGACGGTGCCGTGCCAGCCCTGGTCACCCTCGAGCAGGGCCCGGAGACGTCGCTCGGTGTGGAAGTAACGGCCGTCGACCAGCACCGCGCCGTGCTCCTGGGCGAACAGCTCGGCCGGCGGGCCGGCGAGCATCACGTGTGGGGACCGCTCCATGACGAGCCGCGCGAGGCGCACCGGGTTGCGTACCCGGACCAGTCCGGCGACCGCCCCGGCGTCGCGCGCCGCCCCGTCCACGATCGCCGCTTCGAGCTCCTGGGTCCCGTCGACCGTGTAGACGGCCCCCCGGCCGGCGTTGAACACCGCAGCGTCCTCGAGCGCGACCACCGCTGCCTCCACCGCGTCGAGCGCGTCCCCAGCGGAGTCTGCGGCGATCCGACCGGCCTCCAGGGCGTCGCGCAGCCCGTCGTGGCACTCCGCGAGGAGTTCGTCGCTCGGTTCCTCCCGGAACCCGCCCGCGCCGCCGTGCACGGCGAGCACGACACCGTCGATCACGACCCGCCTCCTCCCGGGTCGCGCCGGCCCGCCAGCTCGAGCGCCCGCTCGGCCGCCTCGGCCGGCGTGTCGGCGCGGACGATGCCGTCGTCGGGTGTCCCGTCACCGCGCACCAGCTGCCACGTCCCGAGGCCGACGACCGGCACGCCGGTCTTCAACGCGAACGCGACCTCGGACAGGGTCCCGTAGCCTCCGCCGATCGCGATGACCGCGTCGGCCGCCCGGACCACCAGCGTGTTGCGTGCCTCGCCCATCCCGGACGGGATCGCGGTGTCCACGTAGGGGTTCGCGTCGTCGTGATCATCACCGGGCAGGATGCCGATGGTGGCGCCGTCGGCTCCCTTCGCACCGCGACACGCCGCCGCCATCACGCCACCGAGCCCGCCGCAGACGACGACGGCGCCCTGCTCACCCAGGAGGCGACCCACCTCGGCCGCCCGTGCCTCGAGCTCGGCGTCGGCGGTCCCGGCACCGACGACCGCGACGTGGAGGGGACGATCCGTGATCTCAGCCATGTTCGGGCACCGTAGCGAGCCACGGTCGCCGCTACGCTCGCCGACCGCACCGACGACGAGGTCCCGATGACCCTCACCGACGAGCAGCTCGACGAGCTCACCTTCGACGACCGGGGGCTGATCCCCGCGGTGGTCCAACAGCACGACACCGGCGAGGTGCTGATGGTGGCGTGGATGAGCGCGGAGAGCCTCTCGCTCACCCTCGAGCGCGGCGAGACCGTCTTCTGGTCCCGTTCGCGGCAGGAGATCTGGCACAAGGGGGCGACCTCCGGGAACACGCAGGCGGTCCGCGCCATCCGCTACGACTGCGACGGCGACACGCTGCTCATCGAGGTGGCGGCCGCCGGTCCCGCCTGCCACACGGGGGACCGGACGTGCTTCCACAACGAGCTGACGTGAGCGGCGGGGGCGTGACCGGCGGGACGCCGCACCGGCCGGATGCGGACGAGTTCACCAGGCTCGCGGCCGAGCACGCGGTGGTCCCGGTCTGGCGCGAGGTCCTCGCCGACCTCGAGACCCCGCTGTCCCTGTACGCGAAGCTCACCGCCGGCGACGATCACCGCGCCAGTTTCCTGCTCGAGTCCGCCGAGCACGGCGAGCGCTGGGGGCGGTACTCGTTCGTCGGACTGGATCCGTTCCTCGTGCTCCGGGGCAAGGACGGCGAGGTGTCCTGGGATGGCGAGCCCCCGGCCGACGCCCGCGACGCCAGCGGGCCCCTCGACGCCCTGGACCGGGCGGTGCGTGCGCTGCACGGACCCGTGCTCGCCGGGCTCCCGCCGCTGCACAGCGGCGCCGTCGGGTACATCGGCTGGGACGCGGTACGTGAGATCGAGCGCGTGCCGGACACCGCCGAGGACGACCTCGGGGTGCCCGACGTGATGATGGTCTTCCCGCGCCACATCGTCGGCTACGACCACCTCCTGCAGTCGATCACGGTCGTCACGAACGTCGTGGTCGGTGACGCCCCGGCGGACGACCACGCGGAGGCGGTCGCGGCGACGGACGCGCTCGTCGAGCGGCTCGCGACGACCGCCCCGCGGCGTCCGATCGGCCCGCCGGTCCCGGAGGTCGTCGAGGACGCGCCGTCGAACTGCGAACCCGGTGACTACGAGCGGATGGTCGAGCGCTCCCTCGAGCACATCGCGGCCGGTGACGTCTTCCAGGTCGTCCCGAGCCAGCGCTTCGCCCTGGAGACCGGGGCATCACCCTTCGACGTCTACCGGATGCTGCGGGTCATCAACCCCTCCCCGTACCTCTTCCTGCTCGACCTCGGCGATCTGCACGTCATCGGGTCCTCGCCCGAGGCCCTGGTGCGGGTCCAGGGTCGACACGCCGAGACGTGGCCGATCGCGGGGACGAGGCCGCGCGGCCGCACCGACGAGGAGGACGTCGCCCTGGAGCGCGACCTCCTCGCGAGCGAGAAGGAGCGGGCCGAGCACGTGATGCTGGTCGACCTCGGACGCAACGACCTCGGCCGCGTCTGCGAGACCGGGAGCGTCGAGGTGGACGAGTTGATGGTGGTCGAGCGTTACTCGCACGTCATGCACCTCGTGAGCCGGGTCTCGGGGACGCTGCGCGAGGAGGTGACGCCGGTCGACGTGCTGCGCGCCGTCTTCCCGGCGGGGACGGTCTCCGGGGCCCCGAAGGTGCGCGCGATGGAGATCATCGACGACCTCGAGCCGAGCCGGCGTGGCGTGTACGCCGGGGCGATCGGCTACGTGGACCTGTCCGGGAACCTCGACACGTGCATCGCGCTGCGCACGCTCGTGATGAAGGACGGCGTCGCCTACGCGCAGGCGGGAGCGGGGATCGTCGCCGACAGCGTGCCCGCCGACGAGGAGACCGAGACGCGCAACAAGGCGATGGCGCTGCTCGCCGCGGTCCGTGCCGCGGAGACGGCGTGAGGCGTGCGGCCGGCTGATGCGCCCCACCCGGCTCCTCGGCGCGGCGGTGGTGCTGCTCGTGGTGGGCGTCGCCTCCTTGCTCCTCCTCGACGGCGACGCACGCCGGACGGTGCCGGCGGATACCGCGCTGATCGACGACCCGGTCGCCGCGATCACGCTCACGTCGGCGCCGGCCCGGGAGCCGCGGCCGGCGCGCGCCGACGTGGTCGTGCCCCCGGACGCGCGGGTGGCGATGGACGTCGCGGTCCGGCTGGGCGAGCTCGGACCGCGGCCGGCGGGTTCGGGGACCGATCCGCTGGCCCGGAGGCTGATCGCGGAGGAGCTGGCGAGGGCGGGGTGGACGGTCGTCGATGATCCCTTCGAGCTCCCGCAGGGCGGCGTGTCCGCGAACGTCGTGGCGTGGCGCGGCGAGGACCCGAGGGACGGCCCGCACCGCGTCGTCGGGGCCCACCACGACACCGTGCCGGGCGCGCCGGGAGCGAACGACAACGCGAGCGGCGTCGGCGTACTCGTCGCGCTCGCCCGGCTCTTCGGGGACGAGGACCCGGCGGTGCCCACGGTGCTCGTCGCCTTCGGGGCGGAGGAGCTCCAACCGACGGGCGAACATCACATCGGTTCGGAGGCCTACGCCGAGGTGCACGCCGAGCGGGTGGCCGGGATGATCAGCGTCGACATGGTCGCGAACTCGGCGGTGCGCGGGTCCCACTGCCTGTGCTGGTACCGGGACGGTCCGCGCACGCTGGCCGACGAGCTCGCGAACGTCGCGGACCGGTCCGGCGCCGGCCCGGTCGGTGTCGAGTCCCGCGGCGCGATCAGCGATCACGCGCCGTTCGCGAGTCGAGGCGTGCCGGCGGTCCTGCTGTGGTCGGGACCCGACCCCCGCTACCACTCACCGGCGGACACCGCCGAGCACCTCCGCATCGACGATCTCCGTCGCGCCGGGGCGCTCGTCGCCGCCTGGCTCCGCGATCCGGACTGAGACGGGAGGCTCCGCGGGAACGGTGGGAGCGACACCGGTTCCGTGGGCCGCCGGACACTCCGTAGGATGGTCGCGGTCGGATCCGGACGGAGCGAGGTGGGCACCTACCTGGACGAGCTCGTCGCCGCGGCACGACGCCGCGTCGAGGAGTCGCGCGCCGAGGAGCCCCTGGCGGCGCTCCGTGAACGTGCGCTCGCGGCGCCGGCCGGCCCGTCGTTCGCCGACGCGCTCGTCGGACCCGGTGTCGCGGTGATCGCCGAGGTCAAGCGCGCATCGCCGTCCCGTGGTGACTTCGCCCCCGGGCTCGACGCGGCCGCGCAGGCCAGCGCCTACCGCGACGGCGGTGCCGCGGCCGTGTCCGTCCTGACCGAGCCGACCCGTTTCTCCGGGAGCCTCGAGGACCTCGCGCGGGTGGCGACGAACGGGTTGCCGGCGCTGCGCAAGGACTTCATCGTCGATCCGTACCAGGTGTGGGAGGCGTGCGCGGCCGGCGCCTCGGCGGTGCTCCTGATCGTCGCTGCCCTGGAGGACGCGGACCTCGAGGAGCTGCTCGCGGTCTGCGACGAAGCGACGCTCGACGCGCTGGTCGAGGTGCACGACGAGGACGAGGCCGACCGCGCCGGGGAGGCTGGCGCGAGCATCGTCGGGGTGAACGCCCGCGACCTCACGACCTTCGAGGTGGACCGCGGTGCATTCGCCCGCATCAGGCCCCACCTGCCGGACGGCGCGATCGCCGTCGCCGAGTCCGGGATCCGGGGGGCCGACGACCTGCGCGCCGCAGCGCTCGCCGGAGCCGACGCCGTCCTCGTCGGGGAGGCGGTCGTCACCGCTGACGACCCCCGAGCCGCCGTCGCGGTCCTCGTCGCCGCCGGGGCCAGCCCGCTCACCGCCACCGAGTACCGATGAGGGGATCGTGACCGCAGAGCCCGAGACCGCAACGTCGTCCGCGTCGGATCCTGCTACGGGCGACGCCCATCCCGGCTACTTCGGTCGTTTCGGGGGCCAGTTCGTCCCGGAGGCGCTGTTCGGGGCGCTCGAGGAGCTCACCGTGGCGTGGGGGTCCGCGCGGACCGATCCGTCGTACCTCGACGAGCTGGACCGGATGCGGCGGGAGTACGGGGGGAGGCCGACCCCCCTGCACCGCGCAGAGCGGCTCTCCGAGGAGGTCGGCCTCGACGTCTGGCTGAAGCGCGAGGATCTGTGCCACACCGGCAGCCACAAGCTGAACAACGTCCTCGGCCAGGCCCTGCTGGCCGCACGGATGGGCAAGCCGAGGGTGATCGCGGAGACCGGCGCGGGCCAGCACGGCGTCGCGACCGCGACCGCGGCCGCCTACTTCGGGCTCGACTGCGTCGTGTACATGGGCGAGGAGGACTGTCGGCGCCAGCGGTTGAACGTGGTCCGCATGCAGCTCCTCGGCGCCGAGGTGGTCCCGGTGAGCGCCGGCACGCGGACCCTGAAGGACGCGATCAACGAGGCGATGCGCGACTGGGTCACCAACGTCGCGACCACCCACTACCTCATCGGCTCCGTCGTCGGCCCCCACCCCTTCCCGACGATGGTCCGCGAGCTCCAGGCCGTGATCGGGCGCGAGGCGAGGGCCCAGCTTGACGAGGCGGTCGGCAGCCTGCCGGACGCGGTGGTCGCGTGCGTCGGCGGCGGGTCCAACGCCATCGGCTCCTTCGACGCCTTCGTCGGGGACGCCGACGTCCGGCTCGTCGGGGTGGAAGCCGCCGGCGAGGGGGTCGGCTCCGGGCGGTCGGCGGCGACGCTGACCGAGGGACGCGAGGCGGTCCTCCACGGCGCGCGCTCGTGGGCGCTCGTCGACGACGACGGCCAGGTGCTGCCGGCCCACTCGATCTCCGCCGGACTCGACTACCCGGGCGTCGGACCGGAGCACGCGCACCTGCGGGCGACCGGCCGCGCGACCTACGTCACCGCCACCGACGAGCAGGCTCTGCGCGGCTTCCGCCGGCTCTCCGAGCTGGAGGGGATCATCCCGGCCCTCGAGCCGGCGCACGCGGTCGGCTGGCTCCTGGACCGCGGACGGGACGAGCTCGGCGAAGGGACGCGGGTCGTTCTCACCGTCTCGGGACGGGGCGACAAGGACGTCGACGAGGTGACCCACCTCCTCGAGCTCGGCGACGAGGCTGCGGGGGAGCGGCGGTGACGAGCGCGCCGGACGCAGCACCCCGGGCGGCGGCGGACGGCGCGAGCGCGGTGGAGGCCGCGTTCCGACGCGCACGCGAGCGGGACCGCGCCGCCCTGGTCTGCTACCTGCCGGCGGGCTACCCGGACCTCGAGACATCCGCTGCGTGCCTGCGTGCGGTGGCCGGGGCCGGCGCCGACCTGCTCGAGGTCGGCTTCCCGTTCAGTGACCCGGTCATGGATGGGCCGACCATCGCGGCGGCTGCGCAGGCCGCGCTCGAGGCGGGCGTCACCGTCGACGACGACCTGGAGCTCTGCCGCGGGCTCACCGCGGAGGTCGACGTCCCGAGCGTCGTGATGACCTACTACACGATCCCGTCGGTGCGCGGGCTCGAGCGGTTCGCCGCCGAGCTCGAAGCCGCCGGGGTCGCCGGAGCGATCCTCCCCGACCTGCCGGTGAGCGAGGCCGACGAGTGGATCACACCGGCCCGACGCGCCGGGCTCGCGACGGTGTTCCTCGCGTCGTCGACCTCGTCGGACGATCGCCTCGACGCGATCGCCTCCGCCGCGACCGGGTTCGTGTACGCGACGAGCGTCCTCGGGGTGACCGGCGTCCGGGACAGCGTCGCGGACGCGAGCGGCCTCGTCGCGAGGGTCCGGCAGCGCACCGATCTGCCGGTCGGTGTCGGCATCGGCGTGTCGGACGCGGCGCAGGCAGCCGAGGTCGCCGGCTACGCCGACGGGGTGATCGTCGGCTCCGCGCTCGTCCGCGCCGTCGGAGACGGCGACCCCGCCGGCGCGCCGGACCGGGTCGCGAGCCTGGTCGCGGAGCTGCGCAGCGGCGTGGAGCGCGGTACCGGGACCTGACACGGACCGCGGGAGAGAGGGGGATGACGTGGGAGCCACCGATCGGACCGACGCGAGCGGCGATGTGAGCTCGCCACCGGGGGCGACGTTCGACCTCGACACGTTCCTCGCGCTCCCACGGCTCAGCGACCTCCGCCTCTCCCCGGTCGGGGACCAGCTCGTGGTCGCGGTCGCCGAGGTCGCCCCGGACGGTGAGCGCTACCGGACCGCGCTGTGGGCGCTCGACCCGTCCGGCCAGGCAGCGGCGCGCCGGCTGACGCGCTCCGCGCCCGGCGAGTCGTCGCCCACGTACCTCCCTGACGGCAGCCTCGTGTTCACGTCCACGAGACCGGATCCCGACGCCGACGGGGACGACGGGGACGAGGAGGAGCGCGCCCGCCTGTGGCTGCTCCCCGCGGACGGCGGCGAGGCCCGCCTTCTCGCTGACCCACCGGCGGGCGTCGACGCGGTGGAGGTGGCCGACGAGCGTGGCGACCTGGTCCTGCGGGTCGAGGTCCATCCCGCGGCGACGTCCTGGGCGGACGATGAGGAGCGGACGCGGGCGCGGCGGGACGCCGGCGTGCAGGCGCGACTGTACGACGACTACCCGGTCCGCGACTGGGACCACCACCTCGGTCCACGGGAACCGCGGCTGTGGGCGGCCGATCCGACCGACGGCGGACGCATCGCCGAGGCACGCGATCTCATGCCGAACCCGGGGTTGGCCCTGCACGGGACCGGCTTCGACGTGAGCCCCGACGGCGCGACCGTGGTGGCGGGATGGCACCGCACCGACCGGCCGATCATCGAACGCAGCGTCGACCTCGTCGCGATCGACGTGGACAGCGGCGAGCGGCGCACGCTCGCGTCCGACGGCGCGTGGTACGGGCGGTTCGGCGGCGTGGCGATCTCCCCCGACGGTGCCAGGGTGGCCTGCGTCCGCTGGCAGCCGGGGCGGCCCGACGAGCCCGCCGACGTCGACCTCGCCGTGGTCGACCTCGACGGCGGTGAGATCGACATCGTCACGGCCGAGGTGGACCTGTGGCCCGGCGACCCGGTGTGGACGCCGGACGGCCGCGCGCTGCTGTTCACGGCCGACGAGCGGGGGGCGGCACCGATCTTCCGCCTCGACCTCGATGACGGCGCTCTCACGCGCCTGACCGCGTCCGGTCACCACACCGACGTCGCGATCGCAGCGGACGGGGAGCGCGTCCACGCGCTGCGCTCGACCATCGCCCGTCCACCGCACCCGGTCGTCCTCGACGCGGCCGGCGCCGATCAGGAGCCCGACGAGCTGCGGTCACCGGCCGCGGACGTCGTCGGTCCCGGGACGGTGGAGCGCGTCACCGCGGAGGCCGACGACGGCACCACCATCCCGGCCTGGCTCGTGCGTCCGCCGGAGGCGAACGCCGAGGAGCCGGTCCCCCTGGTCGTGTTCATCCACGGAGGGCCGCTCGGCAGCTGGAACGCCTGGCACTGGCGGTGGAACCCCCATCTCCTCGTGGCGCGGGGCTACGCGGTGCTCCTCCCGGATCCCGCGCTCTCGACGGGCTACGGCCGGGACTTCATCCGTCGCGGCTGGGGCCGCTGGGGCGACGAGCCGTACACGGACCTGATGGCGGCAGTCGCGGCGGCAGCGGCCCGCGACGACGTCGACGGGGACCGGGTCGCGGCGATGGGCGGGTCCTTCGGCGGGTACATGGCGAACTGGGTGGCGGGACACACCGACCGGTTCGCGGCGATCGTCACCCACGCGTCGATCTGGGACCAGCGGCAGATGCACGGGACCTCCGACGTCGGCGTGTGGTTCGACGAGCAGGAGTTCGGCGACCCCTACGAGGATCCGACGCCCTACGAGGAGGTCTCCCCGTACCGTCACGTCCGGGACATCTCCACGCCGATGCTCGTCATCCACGGGGAGAGGGACCACCGCGTGCCGATCGGCGAGGGGCTCCGGCTCTGGACCGACCTCATGCGTCAGGGCGTCGACGCGCGCTTCCTGTACTTCCCCGACGAGAACCACTGGGTGCTGAAGCCCCAGAACGCCCGCATCTGGTACGAGACGGTGATCGCGTTCCTCGACGAGCACCTCCGTGGCGTGCCGTTCGAACCGCCCGATCTGCTGTGAGCGTCCGCGTACGTGACGCCCTTCGCCCGCCGAGGCTGCGCCGTGGGGACCGCGTCGCGATCGTGGTGCCGTCATCGCCGGTGCGGTCCCGGGAGCGACTCGACGCCGGGCTCGGGGTCCTCCGCGACTGGGGTCTGGAGCCGGTCGTGCTCGACGGTGCCGATCGGACCCACGGCCACCTCGCGGGAACGGACGGCGAGCGCGCCGAGGAGCTCAACACCGCCTTCCGCGACCCCTCGCTGCGAGCCGTGTTGACGGCGCGCGGCGGGTACGGCGTGACGCGGATCTTGGACCGGCTCGACTGGGAGGCGCTCGCGACCGACCCGAAGCTGCTCGTCGGGTTCAGCGACGTCTCCGCGCTGCTACTGGGCGCCTGGCGCCGCGTCGGGCTCGTCTCGGTCCACGGCCAGTTCGTTGGCCGTCTGTCGCTCCAGCCTCGCGTCACGCTGGAGCTGCTCCGCCGGCTGCTGTTCGACCCGGAGCCGCTGGGTGCGCTCGAGCAGCCGGCCGCCGGGCCGGCTCTGCGCACGGTCGCGGGAGGCGTGGCGGAGGGATCGATCATCGGGGGCAACCTGTCGCTCGTCGCCAGCCTCCTGGCCACCCCCGACCAGCCCGAGACCGACGGCGCGATCGTGTTCCTCGAGGACGTGGCCGAGGCCCCGTACCGCATCGACCGCATGCTCACGCAGCTGCGCCGCGCGGGGCTGTTCGACCGGGTCGCCGGCGTGATCGTCGCCGAGCTGCGTGACTGCGAGCCGCCGGACGACCGCCCCTCGCTGACGACGTCGGAGGTGGTCGACGAGGTGCTCGGCGATCTGGGCGTCCCGGTCCTCGAGGGGCTCGCGATCGGTCACGTGGACCGTCAGATCCCCCTGCCGATCGGTGCGCGGGCACGGCTCGACGCCGACGACGGTGCGCTCACGCTGCTCGAGGCCGCGACCACGCACGGGCGCTGACCCGGAGCCGATCCCGGGGCCGATCCGGGCGTCAGCTGCCGCCGTGCCGCCGGACCTCGTCGTAGGCGACCCGGCCGCCGACGGCCACGCGGCCGTCGCGGTGCGGCCGGACGTGGAGCACGGACCCGCGCCCCTGCCGGATCGTGAACCGACGGCCGAGACGGCCGCCGAGCATGACCGCCGCCGATCCGGTCGCCTCGTCCTCCGGGACGCCCAGCTCGGGGGCGAAGTAGCGGGCACGGACCTCGCCCGCGTCCTCGTCGATCCAGGCCCACGCGTACCGGTCGAAGCCGTCGACATCGCTCGGTTCGAGCGCCTCCACCTCCTCCACGGAACCGACCTGCCGGACGTCGCGCTGGGGCGACCACTCGGGCCGCGCGGCGACCCAGGTCACCTCGCCCTCGGTCCACGTCGGGATCGGACCGGCCGGCGGCCGCACCACGTCGATCGGATGTCCCTCGTGACGGAGCAGCCAGGCGGCCCCGACCACGGGGTGCCCGGCGAACGGGAGCTCGGCTGCCGGCGTGAAGATGCGCATCCGTCCGCTCGTGGGGTCGTCCACGAACACCGTCTCGGAGAAACCGAGGTCGGCGGCGATCCGCTGGCGGTCGCGGATCGCGACCGCCGCGCCGTCGAGGAAGATCCCGAGCGGGTTGCCGTGCCGGCCGGCCTCGTCGGTGAAGACGCGGAGGACGTGCAACTCGGTCACGACGGCTCGATCGTCGGGGCGGTGTCGCCGGGGGCACGGTGCGGGGCCCCGCCCGGCCGTTGCGGTCGCCATCCTACGTGTCGTCGTCGGCCTCGTACACGCGCACGTCGCGGTCGTCCATCGGGGCGGCGACGTCCTCCATGTGCGCCGGGTAGGTCACCGTCCCGGGGTCGCCGTCGGAGACGAAGCGGCGCCACGGCTCCCCGTCCAGCCACTCCACCCACCTGCGGAACTCGGGGACGTAGGCCTGCACCCGCTGCACCTGCGTCGGGTCGTACTCGACGTGGTGGGGCGAGCGGGTCGGCATGAAACCGACCAGCAGGACGAGGTCGTGCTGGTAGTCGTGGCCGTCGTGGCTGCCGCCGACCGCGAGCTCACGGTCGTCGGGCCAGGACCCGAACGTGAGCGAGTAGCTGCGGAGCCGGTAGCCGGGGATGCGTTGCTCCACCTCGGCCTGGGCCAGGGCGAGCTCGCGCTGCACCTCGTCCGGAGGGAGCCCGGACAGGTCCGCATGGCTGTGCGTGTGGTTCCCGAGCTCGTAGCCGTTGTCGACCAGCCACGCGAGCTTCTCGTCGACGACGTCGGCCTCGCGGAACGGCACCGGCCAGTACGGGTAGAAGGCAGCGGTGGCGCGCCAGTCGGGGTGCTCGTCGGAGAACGCCTCGAGGATCCCGACCACGGAGTCGGGGTGGGGGTCGCCGTCGTCGTCGAGGTGGAGGTGCGAGCGGTACGAGTCGTCGAAGGTGAGCAGCACCGGCGACGTGCCGGCGGGGATCGGGAAGCGGCCCTCGGCGAACTCCGCCACCGTCACCGGGCGGTACCCGCGCTCGTACAGCTCGGCGATCTGCTCGCGGAACGTCTCACGGGAGTTCTCCCAGCGGCCGTCGCGCGCGCCGATCTCGTGCCACTCCACCACCAGCACGCGGCCGATCTCGTTCACGCCGAGCGCGGCCAGGTCGTCGTCGCCGAGCTCGGGCTCGGCCGGGACGGGGGAGGGGCTCGGCCTCGGCGACGCGACCATCGTCGTGGTGGGGTCCGGGCCGGGGAGCGGCGACGCGACGGGCGCATCGGCGTCGAGCGCGCGGACCGACGGCGTGTCATCGGCGCACGCGGCCAGCGCGAGGGAGGTCAGCAGGAGCGCGACGAGCAGGCACGCCCCTCGCCACGGACACGGTCCCACCGGCTGCCCCCCCGTCACGTCGTCGCCACCGGTCGAGGATCGCGGACGGTACCAGCACGCTCGGGTGGGCGAGCCGCGGGTAGGTTCGCGACGAGCGAGCGGGAGGACGACGACGTGTCCGGAGGGGGAGCCGACGGCGCGGACCTCGACGAGCAGCTCGACACCGTCGCGGGCTGGATCCGGGCGGCCGAGATCCGGCCGGACGGGGAGGGCGGGACCGTGGTGCTGACCGGAGCGGGTGTGTCGACCGACTCGGGGATCCCCGACTTCCGGGGACCGGACGGGGTCTGGACGAGGGACCCCGAGGCCGAGCGCCTGGCGACGATCGGCGTCTACCTCGACGACCCCGAGGCCCGCGCCCGGTCGTGGCGGTGGCGCACGGAGCACCCGGCGTGGGACGCTGAGCCCAACGCCGCGCACGAGAGCCTCGTTGAGCTCGAGGAGCGGGAGCGGCTGCGGGCGATCATCACGCAGAACATCGACGGGCTGCACCAGCAGGCGGGCAACGACCCCGAGCGGGTCATCGAGGTCCACGGGTCGATGCGTGAGGTCGTCTGCGTGGAGTGCGACGACCGCCTCGCGACCGGTGACGTCCTGGAGCGGGTCCGTGAGGGCGAGGACGACCCCCGGTGCGTCTCCTGCGGGGGGATCCTGAAGACCGGCACGGTCTTCTTCGGCGAGGCGCTCGACGAGCACGACATCGAGGCCGCACAGATGGCCGCGATGCTCTGCGACGTGTTCATCGCCGCCGGCACCTCGCTCCAGGTCTACCCGGTCGCGTGGCTGCCCTCGATCGCCCGGGGCGCCGGCGCGCGGGTCGTGATCGTGAACCGCGAGCCGACGCCGCACGACGACGAGGCCGACGTCGTGATCCACGGCGGCGTCGGGGAGGTCCTCCCCGAGCTCGTCGACCGCATGTAGCGAGCGCTGTTGCCACGAGCGTCCGCCACGCGCCCGAGGCCCGTACGGGGGGTGTCGATCATCGAAGGAGTGGCTCGGTGCCGCTGGTGGCACGTAGGCACTCCATCGATGACGGAACGGGTGGGTGTGGCGGGGACATCAGCCGCTACCACGATGAGGGGTAACCTGCTGGACCGCGCCCCCGTGGAGGAACGGGAGACTCGCGCCACTCAAAATGGCGTGCCCGCAAGGGCGTGTGGGTTCGAATCCCACCGGGGGTACGGCAGCATCACGGGC
>CAZADJ010000058.1:0-2298 GCA_964483845.1 uncultured Actinomycetota bacterium
TCGTCGTGGCGGGGCTCGTCGTGGTCGGGATCGGGGCGTTGGCGGGGATGGACGCCGGATCGGCCCGCGCGGCCCGGGAGGTGACCGATGTCGCCGGACTCGCGCTGCTCGTCCCGGTCGTCGCGCTGGTCATCGGCAGCGCCACCCTCGGCGATCCGGCCGCCGACGGGAGCATCGCGCACCTGTGGCTGACGCCGATCCACCGGTGGCGCATCGCCCTCGCCGCGGTCGTGGCCGCGGTGACGGTGACCGTCCCGTCCGCGGTGCTCCCCGTCGCGGTCGCGGCGGCGCTGGCCGGGGGGCCGGGGATGACGGTGCTCGCCACGACCGTGATGTCCGCGGCGGCCGCGGTCGTCTACACGACGCTGTTCGTCGGCCTCGGACTCCGGGTGCGACGGGCGCTGCTCTGGGGCCTGCTCTACGTGGTCATCTGGGAGGGGGCGGTCGCCACCGTCGGACGGAGCCTCGCCCGGCTGTCCGTGCGGTTGCACGTGGGCAGCATCGGCCCGGCGGTCGACGGCGGACCACGGCCCCGCTTCGGCGTGGAGCCGACGACAGCCACGGTGGTGCTCGTCGTGGTGGTGATCGCCGGGGCGGCCCTCACCGCCTGGCTGCTGCGTCGCAGCGACCTCCGCGGATCCCACGGCGGCTGATCGCGAGCGCCCGCGGGCGGCCGGCGGACCGTGAGTCGCCGGCCCGGACCGCCGACGTCGGGAGGTGCCCGCTCCGCGCCGTGCGATGTCACACTGCTCGGTGCATGGTCCGGCAGCGGAGGTCGACGTGACACGCATCATCGTCTTCGGGGCGACCGGGTACACCGGCGGGATGGTCGCCCGCGCGATCATCCGTGACGGGGGCACACCGGTGCTGGCGGGACGGAGCCGGGAGCGGCTCGTGGCGCTCGCGGACGAGCTCGGGGGACCGGAGATCGTCGTCGCGGACGCCGCCGAGCCCGACGGCACGATCCGGCGGCTCCTCGGGGCGGGCGACGTGCTCGTCAGCACCGTCGGGCCGTTCCTGCGCTTCGGAGCTCCGGCCGTCCGGGCCGCGGTGGACGCCGGCGCCCACTACCTCGACTCCACCGGGGAGCCACCGTTCATCCGCTGGGTGTTCGAGGAGATGGACGCGGGGGCGCGCGGTCGCTGCGCCCTCCTGCCGGCGTTCGGCTTCGACTTCCTGCCCGGGAACCTCGCCGGTGCGCTGGCGCTGCGGGAGGCGGGCTCCGACGCGCGACGGATCGACATCGGCTACTTCTCCGCCGGGGCCGGTGGCCTGGCCTCGGTCAGCGAGGGCACCGCCCGGTCCACGGCTGGGATGCTCTTCGAGCCCTCGTTCGCGTGGCGCGACGGACGACTGCGCGAGGTCCGCAGCGCCGAGCGGGTCGCGACGTTCGATGTCGACGGCCGTGAGCTCGACGCGATCTCCGTCGGGGGCAGCGAGCACCTCACGCTCCCCCGGCTGGCGACGTCGCTGCGTGAGGTGAACGTCCACCTCGGCTGGTTCGGTCCGTGGTCGCGCGCTCTCCAGCGCGCGTCGGTCGGCACCGACCTCCTGGGACGGGTCCCCGGTGTCCGCTGGCTCAGCCGGACGGTCGGGGCGGAGGCCGCCGCCCGGGTGGTCGGCGCGGCGTCGGGCGGTGACGCACCGACCACGGGGACGTCCCGCGTGGTGGCGGTCGCGTACGACGGCTCGGGGCGGCGGCTGACAGACGTTCACCTCGAGGGCCCCGAGGCGTACCGCTTCACCGGCGATGCCCTCGCGTGGGCCGCCCGACGAGCCGCGACCGCGGGACCGGAGGCGACCGGCGCGCTCGGTCCGGTCGAGGCGTTCGGCCTGGACACCCTCGCCGACGCGTGCGCAGCGATCGGGCTGTCCCGAGTCGACGGCTGATCGCGGCCGTGTCCGGACACCGGGGGGTCGGTGCTGCGCGCCGTCGGCCCGCAGCTAAGGTTGAACCCGACGGATCACGACCCGGAGGAGCCCCATGAGCGACGCGCTGAACCTCACCGACGAGGACATCGAGACGACGTTCGAGGGCGGATCCTCGACCCTCCAGGACGCCGACGGGACCGACGGCGACGCGGTCGACTCCACCGACGGTGACTCGGCCGACGGCGACGCGACGGACGCGACCGACGGCGACGCCGCCGACGGCACCGACGCCGACGGCACCGACAGCTGAGCTGCCCGACGGCGCGGTGGGACGGGTCAGCGATCCCCGGCGCCGAGCGGACCCTGCCGACCCGACGATGGGCCGTGCGATGAACGCTGCGCTCACCAGCCTCGGGCGGTGCGTCG
>CAZADJ010000058.1:2398-13219 GCA_964483845.1 uncultured Actinomycetota bacterium
CCGACGATGGGCCGTGCGATGAACGCTGCGCTCACCAGCCTCGGGCGGTGCGTCGGCGACGTGCAGCGCTTCCTCGAGGAGCGCTGGTCGCGTGAGCCTCACCTCCACCGCACCGGGGACACCGCCGCGTACGCGGACCTGCTCTCGCGACACGACGTCGACCACATCCTGACCACGATGTCGCTGCGCTACCCGGCGTTCCGGCTCGTGGCCGACGGAGAGCCCCTCGACCGGAGCAGCTACACGCGGTCCGGGACCATCGGCGGTCGCGGCGTCAACGACCTGATCGACGTCGGACGGGTCCTCGACCACCACGCGGACGGGGCGACCATCGTCCTCCAGGGCTTGCACCGCTACTGGCCGGCGGTGGGCCGGTTCTGTCGCGACCTCGAGGACGTGCTCACCCACCCGACGCAGGCCAACGCCTACATCACGCCGCCGGTCGCCAGCGGCCTGAACGTCCACCACGACACCCACGACGTGCTCGCCCTCCAGACGGACGGCGAGAAGGACTGGATCGTCTACGAGCCGGTGATCGAGCACGCTGTGCCCGGACAGCACTGGGCCGTCGAGGACCACGACGCCGATCCGGTGATCGACACGACGCTGCGCGCCGGGGAGTGCCTGTACCTCCCCCGCGGCACCCCTCACGCCGCCCGGACGGTGGATCGCCCGTCGATCCACCTGACGATCGGGATCCGGACCTACACCTGGCACGACCTGCTGTCGGCCGCGGTGGAGCGCGCGGCCGACGACGTCACCCTGCGCGGGTCGTTGCCGGCCGGGTTCGCCGCCGACCCGCATGGCCACGCCGAGACCGCGACGACGCGGCTCAAGGCGGCGGCTGAGCTGCTGCGGTCCGTCGACACCGGCGGGCTCATGGAGGATCTGGCCGACCGGTTCCGGCGCTCGCGGACCCCGCTGCTGGAGGGTGCGTTCACCGAACTGCTCGACCTCGACGGCATCACGGACGCCACGACCGTCCGGCTCCGACCCCACGTCTCACCGGTCTTGGAGACCGACGGCGACCGCCTCGTGATCGGTCTCGGCGACCGGCAGGTGACCATGCCCGGGGCGGTGGCGCCGGCCGTGCGCCGCCTGCTGGACCCGGAGCCGGTCCGTGTCGAGGAACTGGGAGAGTGGCTCGACGACGGGAGCCGCCTCGTGCTCGTCCGTCGGCTCGTCCGCGAGGGGATGCTCGTGACGCGACACGATGACGTGCGCTGACCGGCGCCGTCGTCGATGACCACCGACACCGGCCGGTTCAGCTGCACGCGTGACGCCGCGGCTCGTGGCGAGCCGCTGCACGCCACGGCGTCGACGTTCCGACGCTGGCTGATCCTCGAGCAGCCGGGGCCGTGGGGGCGCGATGCGGTCCCCGAGTCCCGGATCGGGGAGGGCACGGGATCGACGCTGAAGCGCCTCGCCCGCTCGTTGCGCGCGCGCATCATCCTCATCCGACGGCACGGGCGCGAGGACCCCGACGCCGAGGGTCACCGTCTCTACGTGGCCTACACCGGTCCCGACCAGCCGTGGGTGGAGCGGTTCGAGGTGTCCACGCCGGACGAGGTGGCCGATCTCGCCCTCGGGCCGCTCCGGGCGGGACGTCGCTGCGGTGGCACGCCGGTCGACGACCCGCTCTACCTCGTCTGCACCAACGGTCGGCACGACGCCTGCTGTGCCGAGTACGGACGCCCCCTCGCCGCCACGCTCGACGCGCTGCGGCCCCGTCGGTCCTGGGAGTGCTCACACATCGGCGGAGACCGCTTCGCGGCGAACCTGCTGTGCCTGCCGCACGGGCTGTACTACGGGCGGGTCGCCGAGCCGGATGCGGAGCGGATCGTGGCTGCCCACGAGGACGGCCGGCTGGCCCTCGACCGCTACCGGGGCCGGTCGTGCTTCCCGTTCCACGCGCAGGCGGTGGACCACGCGATCCGGACCGACGAGGGGTTGGACGGGATCGACGACCTGCGGCTCGTCGACCCCGGTCATCCGTCGGACGGGGTGGCGCGGGTGGTGTTCGACGCCACCGACGGACGACGCTTCACGGCGGACGTCGCCATCCGACCGGACCCGGTCGGTCGGCTCCTGACGTGCCGGGCGGAGGCGCGGGCGTGTCCACCCCGGTACGAGATCGTCGACGTCACGACCGAGCGGTGACCCGCCGCAGCATCTCGTCGAGATCCACGGACTCGAGCGAGTCGAGCACGAGGTCGGCGCCGCTCAGGTCGCTGTGGCGCGTGATCTCGTTCGGCACCGCGACCACGCGTAGGCCCGCAGCGGCCGCCGCGGCGACGCCCGGCTGCGAGTCCTCGACGGCGACGGTGGCAGCGGGTTCGGCCCCGAGCCGGCGGCAGACCTCGACGTAGACGTCCGGCGCGGGCTTCGAGCGGCCCCCGACGTCGTCACGACCGACGACGGCGTGGAACGGATCGCGCAGGCCGAGGCGCTCGAGGTGGTCGACGACCCACCGCCGCCGCGAGCTGGACGCGATCCCGAGGGGGTACCCGCGGTCGTGCGCCCGCCCGATCATCGCCCGCACCCCCGGTAGGGGCTCCATCGCGGCGAGCAGGTCGTGCTTGCGTCGTCGCTGGCGCTCGCCGACCGTCACCCGGTCGATGGTCCCGCCGGCGAGCGCGGCGAGGCGGTCGGCGGGGTCGAACGCCGGGTCGTGGGTGCCGACGATCCCGATCCACTCATCGACGGTGAGTTCCGCGCCGTGGCGCTCGAACTCCTCCTGCCACGCGCGCAGCGTCGGGGTCTCGGTGTCGAGGATCAGTCCGTCGAAGTCGAAGACGATCGCGGCGATCACGTCGACCCCGGATCCGGGCGACCCGCGCCGACGATCGCGTCGACGAACGCCACGACGTCGGCCCGCTCGTCGATCAGCTTGGACGTCGGTTTCCCCTCGCCGTGTCCGGCGGACGTGTCGATCCGGACGAGGATCGGGTTGCCGCACGCCTGGGCGTGCTGGAGCGCCGCCGCGAACTTGTACGAGTGGGCCGGCACGACCCGGTCGTCGGTGTCGCCCGTGGTGATCAGCGTGGGCGGGTAGCACGTCCCGGGGCTGACGTTGTGGTACGGGGAGTAGGCCAGGAGCCGCTCGAAGTCCTCGGTGTCGTCGGGGTCGCCGTAGTCGCTCATCCAGGCCCAGCCGATGGTGAACCGGTGGAACCGGAGCATGTCGAGGACCCCGACCTCCGGGACGCAGGCACCGAACAGCTCGGGGTGCTGGGTCATGGACGCGCCGACGAGCAGCCCGCCGTTCGACCGGCCGGTGATCGCGAGCCGCTCGGTGCGCGTCCACCCGCTCGAGCCGGTGAGCCAGCGTGCGCAGGCGGCGAAGTCGTCGAAGACGTTCTGTTTGTGCGCGAGCCGTCCGGCGTCGTGCCACTCCCTGCCGTACTCCCCACCGCCACGGAGGCAGGCCACGGCGAGCAGTCCACCACGCTCGACCCAGACGAGCCGCTCCGGTTTGAAGGTCGGGGTGACCGCGATGTCGAACCCGCCGTACCCCCACAGCAGCGTCGGTGCGTCCCCGTCCGCCACGACATCGGAGCGTCGTACGAGGAACAGCGGGATGCGGGTCCCGTCGTCGCCGGGCGCGAAGACCTGCTCGACGGTGAACCGCCCGGGGTCGTGGCGCAGTCCGGGGGGATGGACCTCGAGCGTCTCGCCCGTGGCGACGTCGTGGGACAGGACCGCCGTGGGGTGGGTGAAGGTCTCGGCGCTGAGGTGGATCAGCTCGTCGGATGCACGACCGGTCAGCTGCTCGACGGTCGCCATGTCGGGCAGGGCGACCTCGTGCGAGAACGTCCCGTCGAGGTCGCGGAGGAGCACCCGGTGCCGGGCGTGGTGCAGCTCCACGGTGACGATCCGGCCGCCGACGAGCCGGGCGCGCTCGATCGTGTCCTCGCCCTCAGGGACGATCTCGCGCCACCCGTCGCTGCGCGGGGCCGACAGGCCCGTCGCGACGATCCGTCCCCGCGGTGCCTCCCGGTCGGTGAGCACGTACAGCGTGTCGCCGTCGACGCCGATCGGCTCGTAGCGAGCGTCGGCCAGGTCGGCGACCGCGATGAACTCCCCCGAGGGATCCAGGGAGCCGTCGGTGGCGAGGCGACGGGCGTGGATCCTCGTCTCGGGGTGGGTGCCGTGTCCGATGACCACGAGCAGCCAGCGACCATCGTGCGTGACGGTCGGCTCGAAGCTCCACTCGGGCTCGTCGGGACGCGCCAGCACCACCTCGTCGGCGTCCTGGTCCGTACCGAGGCGGTGCAGTTGGAGACGCATGTCCCGGTTCGCGCTCACGTGCTCCTCATCGGCGTCCGGTGGGTCGTAGGCGCCGTACAGGAAGCCGCTGGCGTCGGGCAGCCAGGCGGCGGAGGTGAACTTCGACCAGCGCACCACGTCGTCGAGGTCCTCGCCCGTCGCGACCTCGCGCACGCGCCACGTCACCCAGTCGGATCCGGCCTCGCTGAGCCCGTAGGCCACGTAGCGACCGTCGTCGGAGACGTGCGTCCGCGTCAGCGCCACGGTGCCGTCCTCGGAGAGGGGGTTCGGATCGATCAGGACGCGACCGCGGTCGCCGGGCGCCGCCATCGTCCAGAGCACGTCCTGGTCCTGCAGGCCGTCGTTGCGCGTCTGGAACCACGTACCCCCCCGACGCCACGGGGGTCCGTGGCGGGGATGGTCCCAGAGCTCGGCCAGGCGGGCGCGGATCTCGGCGCGCGTCGGGACGCGATCGAGCCACGCGGTCGTGCGCGCGTTCTGGCCGGTGACCCAGCCGCGCGTCTCGTCGCTGTCGGGGTCCTCCAGCCACCGGTACGGGTCGGCGACCTCCGTGCCGTGGATCCGGTCGACGACGTCGGCTCTCCTGGCGGCGGGGGAGGGGGGTGACGGCACGGTGGGCCCTGGTGGCGCGGTCCGGGTGGTCGGACGAGGGAGGGTAGGCGACCACCGCCGACCGGGCGGTCGTCGCCGACGCCGGGAGGTGGTGGCGCACGGAGCGAACGGCTCACCGTCGGTAGCCTGGCTGCGGTTGACCGACGGAGGACGCCCTGGGCGCAGAGCGCGACGACGAGCGTGGCGAGGACGGCACGCGGGGCGGCCACCTGCCGGGTGACGACGGCGAACCCTCGGGTAGTCCACGGCGGCCTGGTGGGCGACCGGGTGTCGCCGACATGTGGCGTGCGCGCCCCCCGTGGTGGCAGTGGGTGCTGCTGCTCGTGGCGGTGCTCGTGGTCGGGTTCGCGACCGCGACGTTCTTCCAGCCGGAGGTCCCCGAGGAGCTCGACTACAACGAGTTCGTGGCCCACGTCGAGGCCGGTGAGGTCGAGCGCATCAGCATCGACGACGAGGGCCGCGTCGAGGGTGAGCTCACCGACGAGACGCCGTTCACCACGACGGTCCCGACCGCGCTGCCGCTCGACGAGCTCGAGGCGCTCCTGCTGGACCAGGGTGTCTCGGTCGAGGCCGAGCCGCCGAGCCCGGACTGGTGGGCCTCGCTGATCTGGTTCCTGCCGTTCCTGCTGATCGTCGGCTTCTTCATCTGGATGTTCTACCGGGCACGCGGCCAGATGGGGCAGCTGCAGGGGATGGGGAAGAGTCAGGCGAAGGTGATCGAGGCCGAGCGACCCGACATCACCTTCGACGAGGTCGCCGGGTACGACGACGTCAAGGCCGAGGTCACCGAGATCATCGACTACCTCAAGGACCCGTCACGCTTCCGGAGGGTCGGTGCACGCGGACCCGGCGGGGTCCTGATGGTCGGCCCGCCCGGCACCGGCAAGACCCTGATCGCCCGTGCGCTCGCCGCGGAGGCGGACGTCCCGTTCATCTCCGCAGCGGGCTCCGAGTTCGTGGAGATGCTCGTCGGGGTCGGGGCGTCCCGGGTCCGTGACCTCTTCGAGAAGGCACGTGAGCGCCAGCCCTCCATCATCTTCATCGATGAGCTGGATTCCGTCGGCCGCAAGCGTGGGGGTGCGTCGACCATCGGGTCGAACAACGAGCAGGAGCAGACCCTGAACCAGCTCCTCGCGGAGATGGACGGCTTCGATCCCACCGAGGGGATCGTGGTGATCGCTGCCACCAACCGGCCGGAGATGCTGGATCCGGCGTTGCTGCGCCCCGGCCGGTTCGACCGCCAGATCCAGGTGCCGCTCCCCACGCGTGACGACCGGTTCGAGATACTCACGGTGCACGCCCGCGGGAAGCCGGTCGACGACGACGTGGACCTCGACCGCGTGGCCCGTGCCACGCCGGGCTTCAGCGGCGCACAGCTCGAGAACCTCGTGAACGAGGCGGCGATCAACGCCGTCCGAGACGACCGTCAGGTCATCACCGACCGGGACTTCGATCAGGCGCGCGACCGCCTCATGATCGGGAAGCGACAGGACTCCGACATCCTCCGCCCCGAGGAGAAGCAGCGGGTCGCGATCCACGAGGCCGGCCACGCGATGGTCGCGGCGCTCTGTGAGGACGCCGATCCGGTGTCGAAGGTGACGATCCTGCCCGCGCGGCAGGCCCTCGGCACCACCGAACAGCTGCCGCTCGACGACCGCCGGCTGCACTCCGAGGGGTACCTCCACGACACCCTCGCCGTGCGGCTCGGCGGACGCGTGGCCGAGCTGATCGTCCTCGGTGAGGGCTCGACCGGCGCCGCCCACGATCTCACCACGGCGACCGACATCGCCACACGGATGGTGCGCGAGTTCGGACTGTCGCAGGAGCTCGGTCCGATCGGCTACCAGGTCGGCGGGGGGGAGGGCGAGCACGTGCCGCCCGCGCTGCGGAGCCGGCCCTACGCCGACGCCACGCAGGAGACGATCGACGACGAGGTCGCCCGGCTGCTGCGCGCCGCCGAGGACCGCGCGACCGACCTGATCACCGACAACCGCAAGGAGTTCGACGCCCTGGTCGACAGGCTCCTCGACCAGGAGGAGATCGACGGCGAGGAGGTCTACGAGATCGTCGGTCGCCCGATGCCGACGCGCGGCGGGGCGGGATCCTCGGACGGCTAGGGGTGCGGCGTGGGTCCATAGGACTACACAGCGTAGGACCTGCGGACTATATACCGGTAGCGATCGGTGACTAGACTACGCAACGTGATCAGCCCGTGACCGTGATCAGCCCGTGATCGTGGTCTGAGGGCGGAACGCAGTCCCGCGGTCACGCAGCGATCGAACAGGGGTATCCGGATGCGTCGCACTCCTCTCACCGTCCTGCTCGCCCTCACCGCTCTCGTCCTCGCGACGACGGCGCCCGCGCTCGCACAGAGCGCCGAGGACGAGTACATCGCTGAAGCCGTCGGGGACGGCTACAGCATCGAGTTCCTGGGGCAGGTGACCGAGGAGTCCATATTCGGCGGCGTGTCCGAGGTCGAGGTCACGAGCGACCCCAGTGCCGACGCCTTCGGTGTCGGCACGAGCCTCGCGGAGGACTCCGAGTCGAGCGCCACCGCGACGAGCGACGGTGAGTCGGAGAGCGACGTGGGCAACTGCGCGGTCCCGGACATGCCCGCGGAGGAGCTCCAGTTCGTCGGCGACCTGCTCAACTCGTGCTCGTCCGCCGAGGCGGCGATAGCGGACGGTCTCCCGACCGCGGACGCCGAGGCCGACGGTCTCGAGCTGAACGTCAGCGGCGATCTGATCGTCGACGCGATCGTGGACACGGTCCTCGCCGAGCTGGCCGGTCAGATCGATCCGGTGTTGAGCGAGGTCGAGGACCAGGCGCTCGATCCGGTCATCGAGGGCCTGATCCAGGCGTGCAACGAGGCGCTCGCCGAGATCGAGGACGAGGAGCTCGACCCCCTCCGTGACGTACTCGAGCAGTCCCTCGACGAGCTGCCGGAGGAGTTCGATGAGCTCGAGGAGGCGCTCGAGGAGGCGATCAACGAGCTCGGCCTCGAGGAGGAGACGTGCTTGCTCCTCTTCGACATCCTGACGCTGACGCCGGGCATCGGCGACGAGGAAGGTGTCCTCGAGGCGCTCGGTGAGGTGCTCCGCGAGGCCCTCGAAGGCCAGAGCCTGCTCCTCGTCCAGCTCGCCGGCTCGGACTCGTTCGCCGGCGCGACCGCCGAGGAGGCCGTCGCCGATTCCGAGGCGATCGGCCTGTACGTCGAGCTGCTCTCCCTCGAGGTCGTCGGTGACCTCGTCGAGGCGCTCTTCGGCGACCTCGTCGACCAGTTCCTCGAGGAGCTGGAGGAGGCCATCGACCTGATCGACGAGACCTTCGTCCAGCAGATCCCCGAAGCTGGCGAGATGGTCAGCGACATCCTCCAGGGCCTCGACCTCGCGGCCCTGCTCGACGATCCCGACCCGCTGCTGACGATCACCGCGGGCCAGACCACCGCCGCCGCGAGCTTCGACCGCTCCACCGGCGACGCGAGCGCCTCGGGCACGGCGACGGCGCTGTCGGTCTGCCTGTCCGAGGGCCTGCTCGGGTTCCTCGGTCTGGAGGACCAGGCCTGCGTCGAGGTCGCAGAGGGAGACGAGCTCGTCCTCCTCGAGGACACGCCGCTCGAGTCGCGACTGGCCGCGAGCTTCGTGTCCGTCGACGACGACGCCGAGCGCGGCGGACTGTCCGGCGCCGAGGTGACGGCCGAGGCGGTCGCCCTCTCCCTCATCCAGTTCGAGGAGGACGGCTGGGTGGTCGACGTCGCTGCAGGTGCGTCCCACGCGGCCGCGTTCGGTGCGGTCGGAGAGGCGCTCGACGCGCCGCCGGAGTTGCCGATCACCGGTGGCGGGCTCGCGCTGGTTGCCGTCGCGCTGCTCGGGGCCGGTTTGCTCCTACGCCGCCGCGACTGACCGGACGCCCACGACATCCGACGGACCGTCCGATCCCCCGGCGGGGCCGGGACGCGCTCCCTAGCATGACGGTCCGTGGACACCGCTGAGCCTCATCCCGACGATGCCGATGCCGCCCTGATCGCCGCCCTCGGTGGGGGGTCCGAGGCGGGCGCGGACGGGACGGAGGCGCGGCTCACCAGGGAGCAGCTCGCGTCCGAGGCCGGGCTCCCGGTCCCCGTCGTGGAGGCGCTCGAGCGTGAGGGGTTGATCGCGGCCAGCGACGGGGCCTACGAGCCGACGGACGTCGAGCTGCTCCGAGCGGGGCGCACCCTGCTGGACGCCGGCGTCCCCCTCGGCGAGCTGTTGGACCTGGCCCGACGGTTGGACCGCGCGCTGCGCGGGATCGCCGACGATGCCGTGGAGACGTTCGTGCGCTTCGTGCGTGATCCGGCGCACGCCGAGACCGAGAACGGTGACGCCGCGGGCCGGCTGATCGCTGCGTACCGGGAGATGCTGCCGGCCGCGTCCACGCTCGTCGGCGGGTACTTCCGACGTCTGCTCCTGCGTGCTGCGTGGGCGCGTGCGGCCGGTGACGACGCCGACCGGGATCACCCCGAGCCGTGACCGCGGACGACGCCGCCACCGCGCGGGAACCGACGGGGGTACGGGAACCGACAGGGACCGCCGTTGCAGGTTCGGGTCCGGCCGGCGACCGTGGCCCCCAGCTCGTGATCCGGACGGTGGAGATCGAAGAGCCGCGCCCGCTCCTGGAGCTGTTGTCCGACCCGTCGGGCTTCGCCTGGGTCCGGGAGGGGGAGGGCTTCGTGGCGACCGGTGAGGCCGCGCGCATAGAGATCCCGTCCGGCGACGACCGATCCGCCCTCGGAGCCGAGCGCCTCGCGGAGTTGGCCGCATCAGCCGACGTCGTCGACGAGGTCGATCTGCCCGGGACAGGACTCCTGGCGTTCGGCAGCCTCACCTTCGATGTCGGGAGCACCGGATCGTTGCTCACCGTCCCCGAGACGGTGATCGGTCGCCGGGACGGCCGGACCTGGCTGACGATCGCCGGCGATCCCGGGCGCGTGCGTGCGCCCCTCCCACCGCCCGCCGCTCTGCGAGCCCCGGACCGGGTCCGCTACGCCGGCTCGACCCTCCCGGACGTCGAGTGGCTGGCTGCCGTCGCAGACGTGACCGCACGGATCGGCGATGGTGTGCTCGAGAAGGTCGTGCTGGCGCGGGACCGGATCGTGTGGGACCGCGAGGACTTCGACGCGCGCGTCATCGTGAGGCGGTTGGCGGAGCACTTCCCGGGCTGCTTCACGTTCCTGGTGGACGGTCTGGTGGGCGCGACACCGGAGCTGCTGATCCGTCGGGTCGGTCCGGAGGTCGCGTCGATCGTGCTCGCGGGCTCCGCGCGCCGCGACGCGGACGCGACGGTCGACGAGCGGATCGGCGCGGACCTCCTGGAGTCGGAGAAGGACCGTCGGGAGCACACCCTCGCAGTCGACTCCGTGCGGGAGATCCTCGAGCGCGCGTGCGATGAGCTCGAAGTCGATCCCGAGCCCCGTCTGCTGCGACTCGAGAACGTCCAGCATCTGGCGACGTATCTACAGGGTTCGTTGTCTGGATCGGGGGAGGCGACGACCGTTCTGGAGCTCGCGGGTGGTCTCCACCCGACCGCCGCGGTGGGCGGGACGCCGCGGAACGAGGCCGTCGAGATGATCGCGAGGCTGGAGCGGATGGATCGTGGCCGCTACGCGGGCCCGGTCGGGTGGGTGGACGGGCGCGGTGACGGTGAGTTCGGGATCGCCCTCCGGTGCGCCGAGCTGTCGGGGACCCGAGCGCGACTGTTCGCCGGCGCCGGGGTGGTGACGGGCTCGCTCCCGGAGGCCGAGCTCGAGGAGACGCGCCTGAAGCTCCGCGCGATGGAGTCGGTGCTCGAGGGCTGATCGGTGGAAGCCTCGATCGGGCCGGGAAGCCTCGATCAGCCACGCGGCTCGGGGAACGTGGTCGATGCTCGGACCGATGTCCGTGC
>CAZADJ010000059.1:0-13038 GCA_964483845.1 uncultured Actinomycetota bacterium
GCGACCGACGACGTGTCACGTCGGAGGCCTCGTAGGCTGTCGGCGTGCGCCGACTCGTCCTGCTCCTCATCCTCCTCGCGTCCGTGGCTCCCGCGTGCGCTGTCGCGGAGCCCGAGCACGTGCGCATCGGGGTGATCGGCGCGCTGTCCGGACCGCGCGCCTACCTCGGGACCGAGGTGCACCGGGGCGCGGAGCTCGCCGTGGAGGATCTGAACGAGGCCGGCGGGTTGCTCGGACACCCGGTCGAACTGGTCGTCCGCGACGCCAGCGACCTGGTCGACGTGCCGGGCCAGCTCGCGGATCTCGCCGAGCGCGAGCGGGTGACCGCCGTGGTCGGTCCGGACGCCCCCGGGGTGCTGCTCGGGCCGCGGAGCCCGCTGTCGCGGCGGGGCGTCCCCGCGCTACTCCCTGCCGCGTTCGCGGGCGATCTGGTCGAGGCGCCGGCCCCCGTGTGGCGGACCGTGCCGTCGGGTCACGATCAGGCGGTGAGACTCGCGAGGTGGCTCGGTGACGAGCGCGCGGCGGAGGCTGTCGCGCTGCTGGTCGCGGATCCGGTGGAGGGTCCGGTCGCCCGCGACGCGGTGGAGGCGGGGCTCACAGCTGGGGGCGCCGAGGTGGTCGCGGTCGTCGAGGCGGATGCTGCGACGCCGGATCTGGGACCGGCGGTATCGCGACTGCGACGCGAGGCCCCGGACGCGGAGGCGGTCGTGATCTGGGGGCCGCCACCGGTCGCGGCGCGTGCGACGCGAGCCGTGCGTGGCCAGGGCTGGGACATCCAGGTCGGGGTGCCGGCGAGCGCGTTCGTCGGGGAGTACCGGAGCCTGGCCGGTCGGGACAGCGAGGGGGTCGTGCTCCCGTTCCCGTTCCGTGAGGAGTGGTTCTCGGCAGAGATGCAGGGGTGGATGGTGCGTTGGCACCAACGCCACGGCCTCGACGTCCTCGCCGATCTGGAGACCCTCGTCCTCGACCTGCCGGTGGCTGCGATCGCCGCGTACGACGCGGTCCGGCTGGTCGCGTCGGCGGTCGAGGAGTCGGGGAGCCGAGATCCGGAGGCCGTCGCGGCCGCGCTCGACGGTCTCCGCGCGGACGGCCTGCTCCGCGAGTACCACCTCGACGGCTCGGAGGCGTGGGGCGAAGAGGACCTCCACGTGGCCCGCTTCCACAACTTCGCGGTCGTCTACGACGTCGATCCGACGCTGGACCAGGAGCGTCAGCGACGGTTCTACGACTACCAGGTCCACCTCGACTACCTCCCGGACGAGGTGCTGCGTGGGCGAGCGGGCGAGATCATCGCGGAGCTCATCGAGGAGCGTCGTGCGGACGCTCCCGCGTACCGGCCCCCGTCGCCGCCCCCGGGTCCGGTGTCTCGACCCGTGGACGGCTGAGCGGTGGCGGGGCTGTTGCTCGACCTGGGGTACGTCGGTCCCGTCGGGGTGGCGGCGACGGTCACGTCCGCCCTCACCCTCGGCGTGGCGTACGCGCTGATCGGGGTCGCCGTCACGGCGGTCGCGGTGGCCACGCGCACGCTGCACCTGGCGATCGGCTCGATCCTCGTGCTCGGGGTGTTGACCCGCGTCGGGATCGAGGCGGTCGGAGCGCACCCGGCGCTGGCGGTGACGGTGGCGCTCGTGGTCGGCGCGACGGTCTCGGCTGCGTTGGAGCCGCTCGTGCTCCGTCCGCTCGGCCCCCGGACCGGCGGTCGGCCCGCGGGGGGAGGTGGCACGACCGGTGGGCCGGTGGCGACATCCGTGATCGTGCGGTGGCTGGTCGGCCTCGCGGTGGCCGCGGCGCTGCTGGAGGTCGCGATCGCGCGCTGGCTCGTCGTGCGCCACGTGCGCTCCGCGCCGCTGCTCGGTGGTGTCGGTGGAGGGATGATCGTCGCGGTGGTGGTCGGGCTGCTGGCCGCCGCGGCGCTCGGCGTCGCGCTGGCGCGGTCCGGCTGGGGCCGGCGGCTCCGGCTGGTCGGAGGCTCCCCGCTCGCGGCGGCGTTCTCGGGGATCGACCCCGGTCGGGTGCGGGCGGGTGCGCTCGCCGTGAGCGGCGCGGCCGCGGTGCTGGCGGGGCTGCTGATCGCGCCGGTCGTCGCGGTCGGAGCGGGCCAGGGTCCGGGGCTCACGCTGCGCGGGGTCGCGGCGGCGATCCTGCTCGGGGTCGGCGGCCCGGTCCGTGCCGTGGGTGCCGGTCTGCTGCTGGGCACCGTCGAGGCGGTGGCGCAGACCCTCGTGCCGGGGCTGCGCGCCGACGTCGTCGTCGCGGGGGTCGTCGTGCTCGTGGTCGCGTGGCGTGGGAGCGAGCTCCGGCGGGAGTGGGGGCGGGCGTGGTGAGGTCCGGGCTGATCGCCGTCGCCGTCGCCGCAGTGGCTGCAGCCGTGGTCGCGCTGCCCGAGCTCCTGGTGGCGCCGGCTGCGCGTCTGCTCGTCGTGGCGATGCTCGGCCTGGGGGTCTGGGTCTCGGTCCGCCGGGTGGGGGTGGTGGACCTGGCGGCCGGTGGTGCGGTCGCGGCGGGCGCGTACCTGGGTGGCGCGACGGTCGGTCTCGTGGAGCTGCCCGCAGCCGTGGCGCTGCCGCTCGGCGCTGCCGCGGGTGCGTCGGTGGGCGCGCTTGCAGGCGCCCTCACCGCCCGGGTGGGTCGGGTGCTGGGCAGTCTCGCGACGCTGGCCGTCGGGGCGGGGGTGGTGGGCGGCGCGGCGTCCTGGACGGCGGCGGGCGGCCCGGCGGGGTTCCACGCGGTCCCGTTGCTGAGCGTCAGTGGGCGGGCGGAGCTGGCGCTGGCGGGGGTCGCGGTCGTCGCGATCGCGAGCGTCCTGATCCGGGCGCGTCACGGTCCGGCGCTGGCCAGGGCGGCGGTGGCGGTGCGCACGCCCCACGTGGCCGCGTCCCTCGGGCGACGGCCGTGGGCGGACGCGGCGCTCGGGACGGCGTTCGGTGGGGCGGTGCTCGGCCTGGGTGGCGCGCTCCTGGCGGTCGTGGACGGCTCGATCATCCCCGCCGCCTACGGGCTGCACCTGACGGCGGTCCTCGTGCTCGCTGCGCTCGTCGGCGGGCGGGCGGTCCTGGCCGGAGCACTCGGTGCCGTCCTGCTGCTGGGACCGGGGCTGGTGGCACCGGGCTCGGGCGTCGCGTCGGTGCCGATCCTGGTGGGGGCCGTCCTCGGCGTCGGTCTGCTGGCGTGGCGCCCGCACGGCCTCGTCCACCGCGGTCCGGGGACGGCGAGCGCCGACCGGGCTCGGCTACGCACGCCCGTGGACGGGCCGCCGGGTGGTGACGGCCGGGCGGAGCCGCGGCCACCAGCGGCGGGTCCGCTCCATCTCGTCGTCGACGGCGCGGCGCTGCCGGGTGGGCGCACGGTCAGCTTCGTGGCCGAGCCGGGCGAGGTGGTCGCGCTGGCGGGCCCGAACGGGTCGGGCAAGTCGACGGTGCTGGCGTACATCGGCGGCCAGCTCGACGACGGCGGTGCGGTCCGGATCGGAGGCGGTGACGGGACGGGGGAGGTGGTCGCGCCGCGGGGTGTGGTCCGGCGTGCGCGACGGGGGGTGGCACGCACCTGGCAGCGACCCCCGCAGGTCGGTCCCGACGACGCCGCGACGGTGGCGACGCCGGGTGCGCCGGCTCGCGCCGCCGCGGCGTGGGCAGCCGGGCAGCTCGGGGCGTACGCGACGGGCGCGGCTGGCCGGGACCTGGTCAGGCTCGCCGCGCGCCGTCCGGCCCTGGCGTTGGTCGACGAGCCGGCGGCGCACCTCCCGGCCGACCGGGTGGTCCCGGTGCTGCGGGGCCTGGCCGCAGCGGGAGCGACCGTCGTCGTCGCCGAGCACCGCGTCGAGGTGCTGGAGGCGGCGGACCGTGTGGTCCAGCTGGTCGACGCCGACGAGGGGGGACGGTCGTGACGCGCCTGACGGTCCGACTCGACCTGCGGAGCGGGGTGGTCGAGCTCGATCTGGGCCCCGGGGACGCGACGCTCCTGGTCGGCCCCGACGCGGACGACGCCGTGGCCGCGCTGATCGGGTCGGCCGTTGGGTCGGGGCGTGGGCACGCGATCGAGCTCGACGGACGTCGACTGGGGCCGCGTGGGACGGCCGTCCGTGTCCGGGCGGGGTTGGGCTTCGTCTCGGTGCCGGCGGTCGCCGCCGACGTCAGCATCGCCGATCACCTCGCCGTGATCGCCGGACCGGCCCGGGCGGGGTCGCTGCTCGGCGACGCGCCGTTGCTGGCCGGTCGCGGGGACGAACCCGCGGGGGTGCTCTCCGGTGGGGAGCGTCGGGTGCTCGCGTGGCTCCGCGCTGTCGCCCTGGGGCCGCGCGCCGTGGTGCTGGACCGGGCCGGCGTCGGGCTGGACCCGGCCGCCCTGTCCTGGGCGGGTGAGGTCGTCGAAGGGTGGCGGCGCAGCGGGGTGGCCGTGGTGGTGCGCCCCGGGCGGCCGGAGGAGCGCTCCTGGGCCGCCTGACGTCGGCGGCCCGGCCGGACCGCGTCTCCGGACGGAGACGAGCGGTGGTCGAGCGGGGTTAGACTCGGGGCGACCTCGAGGGGACGGGGAGCGATGATCGCCTGCCCGGCGTGCGGCGAGCGGCTGCTGGACGAGCTCGGGCCGGACACGGTCAAGGTCGAGGGGGAGCGGTTCCGGCTGCGTCGCGGCAGCGACTACGTCGCGTGCGAGTCGTGCGGGTCGGTCCACCGCGTGGGGGCGTTGCGGGCTGCGGCCGCTGCGCGGGGCGACCTCACCGACGAGGTGCGGCCATCCCGGTCCGCCAGCGACGAGCACTCCGACGAGGTCGTCGTGGAGATCATCGAGGCGCTATCGCCGGACGACGAACGGTCCGCGTCCGAACCACCGTCGACCGAGGACTGACTGAGGCCACACCCGCCACCCCCTATCCGGTCACCGCGCGGATCACCAGCCCCAGCACGTCCACCGCGCCGGCCTTGTCCAACGGCTCGTTGCCGTTGCCGCACTTCGGGGACTGCACGCACGACGGGCATCCGTCGCGACACGCGCACGACGTGATCGCCTCGCGGGTCGCCGTGAGGTGCTCGTCGATCCGTCGGTAGGAGCGCTCCGCGAGGCCGGCCCCGCCCGGGACGCCGTCGTAGATGAACACGCTCGGCGTACCGGTGTCGGGGTGGTCCGTGGTCGACAGCCCCCCGAGGTCCCAGCGGTCACAGAGCGCGATCAGCGGGAGCAGCCCGATGGCGGCGTGCTCGGCGGCGTGGAGGGCGCCGGGAGCGCGGTGGGGGCTGACACCGACGTCCGCGAGGGCGTCGCCGGGCAGGGACCACCACACCGCCACGGTGGTCAGACGCGTCGGCGGCAGGTCCAGCTCAACGTGGTCGAGGACCCGCCGCGATGTCGGCTCGAGCACGTCGTACCCGGTGACCTCCTCGGTCACGCTGACGCGTCCGAGCCCGACGCGCAGCCCGTGGAGGTCCCGCTGCTCGCTGGTCGCGATCACGCGGACGTCGATCTCCGTGGTCGCCCGGGTGGTGTGGTCGGTGCCGGTGGCGTCGCGCACCGCCGCGATCCGCTGTTCGAGGTCGAGCTCGACCACCTCGAAGGTGCGGCCCTGGTGGAGGTAGATCGCCCCGGTGTGGGTCTGGCGGTACGCACGCGCCTCGTCGACGTCGCCGATCACCGCGCCGGTGTCGACGTCCACGATGCGGAACGGGTGCCCGCCCGAGGCGCGGAGGTTCACCGCCGCCGAGGCGCGCCGTCGGCCGATCCAGTGGTAGCGGCCGCCGCGCTCGCGCAGCACCCCGTCGTCGACGTCGGCTGCGAGCGACGCCGGCGCCGTCGGGCCGAACCAGCGCTCCGCCTCCTCACCGGTGAGCGGCTGCTCCTGACACGCGCAGCGCAGGTGGGGACCGAGCACGTAGGGGTTCGTCGGGTCGACGATCGCGTCCTCGGGCGGACGCGCCAGGACGTCCCGGGGGTGGGTGACGAGGTACTGGTCCAGGGGGTCGTCGCCGGCCACCAGCACCCCGATCGCGGCGTCGGTGCCGCGGCCCGCCCGCCCGAGCCGCTGCCAGAACGACGCCGCCGTCCCCGGCCAGCCCGCGAGCACCACCGCGTCGAGCCCGCCGACGTCGATGCCGAGCTCCAGCGCCTCGGTCGCCGCCAACCCGCGCAGGCGGCCCTCGGTGAGCGCGGCCTCGAGCTCACGGCGCTCCTCCGGCAGGTACCCGGCGCGGTAGGCGGCGATCGTGTCCCCGAGCGCCGCGCCGTCCGCATGGTCTCCGTGGCTCGCCAGCCGGTCCCGTGCGACCAGAGCGGTCACCTCCGCGGCCCGTCGGCTCCGGGTGAACACGAGCGTCTGCACCCCGGCGCCGACCAGGGCGGCCAGCAGACCGCCCGCTTCGGTGATCGGTGAGGCGCGCACGCCGTGTTCGGCGTCGACCAGCGGTGGTTGCCAGAGGCCGATCTCCAGCGGGCCACGCTCCGAGCCGTCCTCGACCACCGGCTCCACGTCGAGCCCGGTGAGCGCCGCGGCGTGCTCCCCCGGGTTGCCGATCGTCGCGGACGCGAGGATCACCGTGGGGTCGGCCCCGTAGCGTTCGCACAGCCGGCGCAGCCGGCGGACGACGAGCGCGACGTGCGCTCCGAAAACGCCCCTGGCCGCGTGACACTCGTCGATCACGAGGTAGCGCAGACGGTGGAGGAGGTCCGCCCAGCGCGCGTGGGCCCCGAGCACCGAGTGGTGCAGGAGATCGGGGTTGGTGAGCACGACGTTCGCGGTGCGCCGGATCGCGTCGCGCTCGCCGTGCGGGGTGTCACCGTCGATCGCGGCCGCGCGCAGCTGCGGGAGGCGCCACGAGCGCAGCGCCCGGAGCTGGTCGCGCGCCAGCGCCTTGGTGGGTGCGAGGTAGAGCGCGGTCGCCTTGTCGTCGGTCAGGATCGTCTCGGCGAGCGGGAGCTGGTAGCAGAGCGTCTTCCCGCTGGCGGTCCCGGTCGCGACGACCGTGTGGCGCCCGGCGCGCGCCAGCTCGAGGCACCGCGCCTGGTGCGTGTACAGCGCCTCGACGCCGAGCAGCTCGAGCCGGGACGGCAGCGGTGACGGGAGATCATCGGGGACCGGGACCGTGCGCGGACGACGCGCCGGGAGACGCTCGACGTGGACGAGGCCCGAGCGGGGGTCGGACGGGTCACGCAGGGTGCGGGCGACGAGCTCGAGGATGTCGCGGGGGTCGCCCGCGGGCGCGTGCGGGCCGGCGGAGGCGCTCACCCCGCTCGGAGCGCACGGCGTCCCCGCGGACGTGGCGGGCGCTCGTGTGGTGGGTGTGTCCGGGGCAGCGCGGTCCCCCTCGGAGCGGACCGGCGACGGTACCAGGAGGCCGCGTCCCGACGGCGACGAGGTCGGCGCGGGGCGGCGGGAGGGCCGTCGCGCTCTGTAGGCTCGTTGCCGGCCGATCAGGGGTTGCGACCCGTGTCCGAACCGTCCGTGGAACAGCGCATCGCGTCCAGCATCGCGGCCTACGACGCTCGCGCGCGCGAGTACAAGGAGCGGCTGCGTGGGAGCCGCCCGCTCGCCGACATCCGGCGCTTCGCGCAGTTCGCCGAGGAGGGCGCTCTCGTCCTCGACGTCGCCTGCGGTCCGGCGAGCGACATGCGCCCCCTGGGCGACGCCGGCCTGAAGCCGGTCGGCGTGGACCTGTCCTGGGGGGCGCTGGAGGAGGCCCGGCTGCTGCTGCCCAAGGACCCGATGGTGCAGGCCCCGTTCGACGACCTGCCGTTCCGCATCCGCTCGTTCGGCGGGCTGTGGATGAACGACTCCTTCGCCCATCTGCCGCGGGAGGCCTGGCGCGACACCTTCGCCCGACTCCTGAACTTCCTCGACAGCGGACCGGTCTACTTCGCCTGCGTCCGTGGCGACGCCGACCTCGAGCCGTACGAGGACCCGGTGCTCGGCCGCGTCTACCGGTCCGCCGCGCACGAGAGCGAGATCGAGGCGCTGCTGACCTCGCACGGGCTCCTCGACGTTCAGGTCGAGATCCGCCCGGACCCGTTCCTCGACCGCAAGCGCCCCTGGGTCGTGGGGCTCGGACGGACCACCTGACGACGACGGTCCCGGTCGCACGCGGGGAGTACGGTCCGGGTCGACGAGCAGGAGGCACGGCGTGGAACACGAGATCGAGGAGACGACCCTGCCGGGCGTCGGCGTACGCTACTCCTTCGCGACGGAGGCCGGGGAGCGCGTGTCGGTGCTCCTCCACCACAGCGGCCACCGGGAGGTGTACGTCTCCGACCCGGACGATCCGGACCGCAGCCTGGAGGTGCTGGACCTCGACGAGCGCGACTCCCGGGTCCTCGCCGAGCTGCTCGGCGGGGCCCGCATCGTCCACGAGATCCACGCGCTCCAACAGGACATCGAGGGGGTGGCGATCGACTGGCTGCCCATCGAGGCGGGAAGCCCCGCTGCCGGGCGTTCCATCGGTCAGCTGCAGGTCCGCAGCAGCACCGGGGTCACCATCATCGCGATCATCCGCGGGGGGCAGCCGGTGCCCGGGCCGGGACCGGAATTCGAGCTCGCGGCCGGTGACACGGCCATCGTGCTGGGCCAGCCCGAGGACTGCAGACGTGCCCAGGACCTCTTCCGCGGCGCTTGATGGATGCCGCCGCCTTCCTCCTCGAGCTCGGTGGGGTCCTCCTCGCGTTGTCGATCGTGGCGAGGATCGCGGACCGGTTCGGGCTGTCGCCGATCCCCCTCTACCTGCTCGTCGGCCTGGTCCTCGGTGACGGGGGTGTCTACCCGCTGGTCACCGCCGAGGGGTTCATCGAGGTCGGGGCCGAGATCGGGGTCGTGCTGCTGCTGCTGTTCCTCGGTCTGGAGTACACGCCGGAGGAGCTCACCTACGGGCTCCGGACCGGAGTGGCGCTCGCGGTCGCCGACCTCGTCGGCAACTTCACACCCGGGTTCGTGGCCGGGTTGCTCCTCGGATGGAGCCCGCTGGCGTCGGTGCTCCTCGGTGGTGTGACCTACATCTCGTCCTCGGGGATCGTCGCCAAGCTCGTCGACGACCTCGGGTGGCTGGCGAACCGCGAGACACCGATGATCCTGTCGTTGCTGGTCTCCGAGGACCTCGTCATGGCCTTCTACCTCCCGCTGACCGCCGCGTTGCTGGTCGGCGGCACCGCGGCGGGGGCCGGCCTCACCCTGACGCTCGCCCTCGCGCTCGCCGCCGGAGCCCTGTTCGTCGCGCTCCGCTACGGGGACGTGGTGAGCTGGGCCGTCTTCCACCGGTCGAACGAGGCGCTGCTGCTCGGGGTCCTCGGCTTCGCGCTGCTCGTCGCCGGTGCCGCCGAGCTCGTGCACGTCTCCGCGGCGGTGGGTGCCTTCTTCGTCGGCCTCGCGTTCTCCGGTCCGGTCCAGGAGCGCGCGCACGGCATCCTCCGACCGCTGCGCGACCTGTTCGCCGCCGCGTTCTTCGTCTTCATCGGCCTCAGCATCGACCCGGCGGTCGTGCTGGCGGTCGCGGTGCCGGCGTTGCTCCTGGCTCTGGTCACCGGCGTGACGAAGTACGCGACCACGTGGTGGGGGACGGCGCGGATGGGGGTGGGTCGCAGCGGACGCATGCGCGCAGGCACGGTCCTGCTCGCGCGTGGGGAGTTCTCGCTGATCATCGCGGGGATCGGGATGGCAGCCGGCATCGAGCCCCAGCTCGGAGCGCTGGCGGCGGCCTACGTGCTGATCCTCGCCATCGTCGGTCCGCTGCTCACCCGGCAGTTCACCGCGTGACCGCACGGGTGTTGCGACGCTACGGGCCCGCGGCTGGATAGCCTGCCACCGGCCGTCGAGCTCGGAGCAGTTGATGCACGTGGTCATCGTCGGTGCCGGCGCGATCGGCACCCACCTCGCCGGACGGCTGTCCCGGGAGGGCCAGGACGTCGTCCTGATCGAGGCTGACGAGGCCCACGCGACGGAGCTGCAGGAGTCGCTGGACGCGCTGGTCCTGACCGGCAACGGCGCGAGCCAGGCCGTCCTGCGCGAGGCGCAGGTCGCGGACGCGGAGCTGCTCATCGCGGTCTCCGACAGCGACGGAGCCAACGTGCTCGCCTGTCACAACGCCCACCAGCTCGGGGTCGGGACGACGATCGCACGCGTGGAGGATCCCAGCCTCCGGGAGGGTCTCCAGGAGCTCGGGGTCGACGTGGTGATCGACCCCGAGGAGGCAGCCGCGGACGAACTGGTCCGGCTGGTCCGGCGCGGTGGGCTCTCGGAGATCGACGAGTTCGCGGGCGGGAAGCTGGTCCTCGTGGGTGGGGTCGTGGAGCACGGCGCGTTGCTCGACGGCTCGCACGTCTCGGAGCAGCACGGCACGGTCCGGGGGGCGAACTGGGTGGTGGTGGCCGTCGGCCACGGGGGACGCATGACGGTCGTCCGTCGCGACACCGTCGTCGAGGCCGGCGACCGGGTCTTCATCATGACCACGCCGGACGGGCTCGACCGCGCGACGAGGCTGATCGGCGAGCGGAGGCGGGAGATCAAGCGCACCGTGATCGTCGGGGTCACCCGCCTCGCCGAGCTCGTCGTCGAGCGCATGAACGCCGAGGGCCTGCGGACGATCGTGTTCGACCACGAGGAGGAGCGCTGTCGGCGCATGGCGCACGACCACCCGGAGACGCTCGTCGTCCGGGGCGACCCGACCGACCCGATGCTGTACAGCGAGCAGCAGGTCGGGCCGGACGACGCGGTGCTCGCCCTGACCGGGTGGGACGAGGTGAACGTGATGTCCTGCCTCGTCGGCAAGGCGATGGGCGCCGGCCTCGGCGCCGCCCGGTTCCAGCGGCTGGACCACGTGGAGCTGCTCGACGGGGTCGGTATCGACGCGACGGTGTCGGATCGGGTCGCGGCCGCGAACGAGATCCTCCGTTACGTGCGTGGCGAGCACGTGTTCGTCGTCGCGGCGATCAAGCACTCCGACGCCGAGGCGTTCGAGATCGAGGTCTCCGAGGGAGCGCGCGCGGACGGCCGCGCGCTGGACGAGCTCGAGCTGCCCGAGAGCGCGGTCGTCGGCGGCGTCGTGCGGGGCGGTCGGGCGGTCGTCCCCGACGCCGGAGCGGTCGTCCGGGCCGGTGACCACCTGGTCGTCTTCTGCCTCCCGGACGCGATCCGTGCGGTCGAGCGCGCGCTGACCCGGTGAAGCGACCGGCCCCCCTCCAGCAGGCGCGGTCGCGCGCGATGATGCCGCGCCTGTCCGGCCCCCTGGCGTCCGGTGCGACGGGCCGGCGTCTCGCGTACATCATCGGCGCGGTGGTCGCCGCGGTCGGCGTCGCGATGCTGCCCGCGGCCGTCGTGGGCGCGATCTACGCCGAGTGGAACGAGGCGGCGCGGATAGCCGTCGCGGCGGCGGTCACGGTCGCGCTCGGCGCGGCCGCGACGCTCCTGCTCGGCGAGCGAGGCGAGCTCTCCGCGCGCGAGGGGTTCGCCGCCGTCGGGCTGTCCTGGTTCGCGATGGCGGCCGTCGGCTCGCTGCCCTACCTGCTGACCGGTGCGATCCCCTCGGTGACCGACGCGTTCTTCGAGACCGCATCGGGCTTCACCACCACCGGCTCGTCCCTGGTCGCCGACCCCGGCGAGCTGTCCCACGGGATCCTGATCTGGCGGGCCTCGACCCAGTGGCTCGGCGGCATGGGGGTGATCGTGCTGTCGGTCGCGATCCTGCCCCTGCTGGGGGTCGGCGGCCGCCAGCTCGTCCGGGCCGAGGCGCCGGGCCCGGAGCCGGACCGGCTCACCCCCCGGTTCCGCGAGACCGCCAAGCGCCTCTGGCTCCTCTACGTGGCCTTCACCGTCGTGCTCGTCGGGTTGCTCGCCCTCGGGGACATGGACCCGTTCGAGGCCGTTGCGCACGCGCTGACCACCATGCCGACCGGCGGGTTCGGGACCGACGTCGCCTCGATCGGCGCGTTCAGCGCCTACACGCAGTGGGTGATCGTCGTGTTCATGTTCCTCGCCGGCGCCTCGTTCGCGCTGCACTTCCGTGCGCTCCGCGACCCCTCGGCCTACGCCCGCCACCCCGAGTTCCGCATCTACGCCGCGATCTGCCTCGCGGCCGTGGCGATCGGGGTGTACGCCAACCGCGGGATGGGCGAGACCGTCGAGGAGGTCGTGCGCGGCGGGGCGTTCACCGCCATCTCGCTCGTGACCACCACCGGGTACGCGACGGTGGACTTCGGGCTGTGGGCGGCGGGGATGCAGATCTTCGCCGTCGCGCTGATGTTCCTCGGCGGGATGGCCGGCTCCACCGCCGGGTCGGTCAAGACCTTCCGGCTGGGTGTGCTCACCCAGGGGGCCTTCGCCGACGTCCGCCGCCTGGTCCACCCGCGGGGGGTGTTCGTGACCCGGCTCGGACGCCAGCCCGTCCCGGAGCCGATCGTCGACGGGATCCGCTCGTTCTTCCTCTTCTACATGTTCATCTTCGCGACCGGGGTCGTGGCGATGGGGATCATCGAATCCCACCTCGGCGTCGGCCAGGACCTGGTCACCTCCGTCTCCGCCGTCGCGTCGGCGATGGGCAACATCGGCCCGGGTCTCGGCGAGGTGGGTCCGGCGGAGAACTACGCCGCGGTCCCGGCGGCCGGCAAGTGGCTGCTGGCGTTCCTCATGATCGTCGGGCGCCTCGAGATCTTCCCCGTGCTGCTCCTGTTCACGCGGACGCTGTGGCGACGGTGAGGGCGACCGGGCTCCAGCGATGCCCGTGTGCCCCGTCTCAGACGTGCGGCCAGATGCCCTTGCGCATCTCCCGGTCGTAAGCGCCCTCGGGGTCGAGCGTGCGTCGGAGCTGGTCCAGCTGCCGGCGCGTACCCAACGCGATCACCGTGCTGCCCGGGGTGAGCACCGTGTCCTCCTCCGGCTGGGGCTGGTACTCGCCCTGTTCGTCGCGCAGCGCCAGCACGACCGCCCCGGTCCGCCGGCGCAGGTCGGCGTTCGCGAGCGTCTCGGCCGAGACCTGCGACTCGGGGGCGATGAGCGCCTCGTCGAGCTCGACGTCGATGTCGCGTTCGTGCAGGAGGGCGTCGAGGAACTCCGAGACCATCGGACGCGTGGCGAAGGCG
>CAZADJ010000060.1:0-12970 GCA_964483845.1 uncultured Actinomycetota bacterium
GCGGTACACGGGGCACGTCGAGGAGGGCGGCGGCCCGGTCGAGCGCCGCGACGGGCGGCTGCTCGTGCGCAAGCTCTCGGTCGGCGACATGGACAACAACGTCTACGTGCTCGCCGACGTGGAGACGGGTGACGCCCTCCTGGTCGACGCGGCGGACGAGGCCGACCGCATCCGGTCGGCCGTCGCCGACTTCGAGGCGATCGCCGTCGTCCAGACGCACGGGCACTGGGACCACGTCCGCGCGTGGGACGATCTGGCCGACGACCCGGGACTCGAGGTCTGGGGGCATCCCGGCGACGCCGACCTGTTCCCCGACAGGCTCGACCGTGAGCTCGCCCACGGCGAGAAGATCCCGATCGGCGAACTCGAGGCGGAGGTGATCCACACACCGGGCCACACACCCGGGAGCATCCAACTCCTCGTCCGCGGCGCGGAGCGACCACACCTCGTCACCGGGGACTCCCTCTTCCCCGGCGGTCTCGGGCGGACGACGTCTGAAGTGCAGTTCGAGGAGCTCTACGGCGAGGTCAAGAGCAAGATCTTCGATCGCCTCCCGGACGAGACGTGGATCTACCCCGGCCACGGCGATGACACCACCCTCGCTGACGAACGTCCGCATCTCGACGAGTGGTACGAACGCAAGTGGTGATGCGCGCCACCTGACGCCACGTCACCTGCCTCGACAGTTGACCCGAACGCATCGGTCCGAACTACCCTCCCGCCGTCCTGAAGCTCGGAGTCCCGATGGTCACCGCCCCGCCGGCGACGGTCGGGCTCCCCGCGGTGGCACTGGCTCTGCGCGTCTCCACCGCCGGATGCTCGAGGAGCAGCGCTGGGCGCGCCGAACCGCTGACACCCGACGGGGCGGCTGTTACCGTCCCATCCCCACGCGGAGGGAGTCGATGACGGCCGAGCTGCCGTTCCTCGGACGAGCGCCGCACCTCGAGACGCTCACGGCCGCCCTGGACGAGGCCGCCGAGGGTCGCCGGATCCTGGCCGCGATCCAGGGCGGAGCCGGTAGCGGCAAGACCCGGCTGCTCGACGAGTTCGAGGCGCGCGCGGCGCTCCGCGACGTCGAGCTGCGTCGGGCCCAGGCGTTCCCCGCGTCGGCGACGCAGCCCGGAGCCGTCGCCGGCGATCTCGATCTCGCGGACCTGGAACCGGTCCGTCCCGCGGTCATCGTCCTCGACGACGCCCACTGGGCGGACGCGACCTCCATATCCGATCTGCGCTCGCTCCTGCTGCAACCACGGGACCGCGGCCTCCTGATCGTGTTGACCCACCGTCCCGTGGACGTGCGCGACGCACCGACCCTCCAGCGCCTGCTCGAGGTCTCCGAACGGCGCGGTGACCTCCGCCGCCTCGAGCTCGGACCGCTCACCTCGGCCGCCCTGGTCGGGGTGATCGGCGGCGACGAGCCCGGCATCGTCGCCGAGCGACTCCTCGCCGTCGCCGGTGGCTCACCGCTCGCCCTCGAGGAGCGGGTGGACCAGCTCGTGCGGAGCGGTGCGCTGCGCCGCGAAGGCGACCAGCTGATCCCGGTCGGACCGATCGCCGACTGGCCGGAGTTCCGCACGTTCCACCAGCGCGTCGCCGAGCTACCGCGTGACGCCAAGTTGCTCGTGCGCAGCGCAGCGCTCGCTTCCCACCCGATCCCGCTCCCGGTCGCGGCGAACCTCCTCGGTGACGAGACGGACGACGTGTTGGACCTCGCGGAGGACCTCGTCGACCAGGGCTTCCTGAGCGAGAGCCCGGCGGGGTTCCTCGCCCCGAGCACGACGGAGGCCGAGGAGGTCGTGAACGAGCTCGGCGTGGTGCGCCGCGGACGCATCCACGGCGCACTCGCTGACGCGATGACCGACGCGGGTCTGGACGAGCACCAGCCGGGGATCGTCGGGACCCACCAGCTGCGCGCCGGGCGCTTCGACGAGGCGGTCACGTCGCTCGCCGAAGCGGGGCTCGAGGCCGTCGGTCGCAGCGCCTTCGCCGAGGCACTGCCGATGGTCTCCGACGCGCTTGAGGCGCTCGAACAGGTGCGCTCCCCGGACGCGGAGCTCGAGGGTCGGCTGCTCTTCGCCCGCGCGCGCTGCTACCGGATGATCGGCCGCTCCGACCTGGCCGCGGACGACGCGGACGGGGCTGCGCTCCGACTCACCGGCGAGGAGCAGATGCGGGCCCTCGGCTGGCGGGCGCAGATCGCCGACGACCTACAGCAGGCCACACAGGGCGAGTGGCTCACCGCGTTCGCTGAGCTGGAGGCCGCCCGACTCGAGGATCACGCGTCGCACGGAGCGCAGCTCACCCTCCGCGCCAAGATGCTCGGGCGCCTCGGGATGCCCGCCGAGGCCGACGACTGCCTCCGACGGGGAGTGCGCCTCCTCCGGATCCACGGCGACGACGATGACCGGTTCATCGGGCACTGGAACGGCGCCTGGCTCGCCTTCGACCGCGGACAGGTGACCGAAGCCGACGCCGGGTTCGAGTACTGCACCCACCAGGCCCGGCACTTCGCCGGCGAGGAGTGGCTGACGCAGGCGGAGGCGTGGCGTTCACGGTCGCTGTTCTGGAAGGGTCACGTCACGGAGGCGATCGACACCTACGACCGCACCATCGACGCCGCCGACCGGACCGACAACAGGATCCCGGTCTTCCTCGCCGCTCTCGGCCGCGCCGAGGGCATGGCGCTGATCGGTCGGAACGGGGACGCGCTCCTCGCAGCCGACGACGCCCTCGACGTGGTGGTCCGCGAGGGCCTCGTCTGGGAGAACGCGGTCCGCTACGCGCGGGCGGTCGCCCTCTTCGGCGCCGGTGACGCGGAGGCGGCCCGCAGCGAAGCCGAACAGGCCCTCGCGGCGTGCCCGCCCGGAGCAGACGGTGAGCGGTGGCGGAAGACGTGCCGGGGACTCCTCATCGAGCTCCGCGCCGCGTGCGGCGACGAGTGGGATGGCCCCGGAGCCGTCGCACTGTCCCGTGAGCTGCTCGCGGCCCGCTGGTTCGCGCCGGCGATCCGGCTGCTCATGGCGCGGGCCGTCCACGAGGAACGACCGGAGATCGCCCGTCAGGCCGCCGCGCTCGCTCTCGAGCTCGGCATCCCCGCCCTGGCGGCCCGAGCGATCGACGCTGGGGATCTGTGGGACGATGCCGGGAGCATCGCGGTCGCGGCCGCCGTCGGAGAGATGGGGCCGCGCCTGCCCGAGGCGTGGCGCGAGGAGTGGCGTGCCCGCCCCGAGATCGCTCCCGCGTTCGAACTCGCACCGATCGGACCGGCGGAGCGGCTCGAGGCCACGCAGGTGCTCGCGGCTGACCTCGAGGTGCTCCTCGGCTGGGTGGGACTCGTCTCCTCCGACCTGCGCATCGGACCGCGGGAGTGGACCGCGCCGCTCCCCCGCCCGCCCGAGGTGCGCGAACGACGCCGGCGCTTCGCTGGGATCGCGGCGGGGACGGCGGTCCTGATCGCCGTGGTCGCCGCGGTCGGCCTCGTGCTCGCGACCCCGGGCGAGGGGCCCTCGATCGCCACCGACGAGGACGACACCCCGCGGATCATCCAGGCCGGTGAGATGATCGTCGGCACCTGGACCCTCGGCGGCGGGCCCGAGCGGACCGGGGTCTCGCGCCGCGATGCCTCCGCCCTGTCCTCGATCGACGGTGCCTACTGGATCGAGTGCACGGGCCAGCCGATCCAGTCGTCGCCGGCGATATCCGGGCAGTTCGTCTACGTCGGCAGCGACGACGAGCACCTCCACCGCTTCAACGCCACCACGGGCCGCGACCGGTGGACCCGCCGGACCGACGGCGAGGTGCGCTCCTCCCCGCACGCCACCACTGGCGTCGGCGAGGGCGGACTCGCCGGACGCGACAGCATGGTGTTCGTCGGGAGCGAGGACGGGACCGTCCGCGCGTGGACGAGGGACGGCGACGAGCGCTGGTCGTTCCCCACCGGCGGGGCGGTCGAGTCGTCACCGATCGTGATCGACGGGACCGTGTACGTGGGGAGCCGCGCCGGACGGCTCTTCGCCCTGACGGCCGACCTCGGCGAGCTGGTGTGGCAGTGGCCCGCCGGGGACACGGAGGCGGTCGGGCCGATCCGCTCGTCCCCGGCGGTCTCCGGCGACCTCGTGTACGTCGGCAGCGACGACGGGCACCTGTACGCGGTCGAGCGGAGCAGCGGGGACCTCCGGTGGGAGCACGCGACCGGCGCACCGGTCCAGGCGGCCCCGGTCGTCCACGAGGACGTCGTCTACGCCCCGAGTCACGACACGAACATCCACTCCCTGGATGCCGAGACGGGACGGCCCGTCGGTCTGGTCCAGTACCGAACCGACACCGCGTTGCGTGCGTCACCCGCCATCGCCGACGGGTACATGTACGTGCCGAACAACCAGTTCCTCATCGCCCTCGACCTCGAGACCGGGCAGGTGGACTGGTCGCTGCAGACGTCACGCGAGATCACCGCGCCCCCGGTCGTCGCCGGCGACTACGTCTACGTGGCCAGCACCGACGGCACCCTCTACGCGGTCCACCGTCACGAGGGCGGTACCTCGCGCGAACCGGTCTGGACCTTCGAGACCGGCGGTGCGATCTCCGCGTCCCCGGCGCTCGCCGACGGAGCCGTGGTGGTCGCGAGCTGGGACGGCTGCGTCTACGCGCTCGGCCAGGACGTGGATGCGGGCTCAGACGGCGTGCCCGACGAGCCGCAGGACGGGGGGGACGACGAGCCGCCGGACGACACTCAGGACGACACCGAGGATGGCGCCCCGGACCAGCCCACGGGGGACTTCCCGAGCGAGCCGGTCGAGGAGCGGCCGGACGACATGCCCGACGTCGATCCCGGCGAGGTCGATCTCGGCTGAGTAAGCGGCGTCGTCGGTGGCTCACCGCTGCCAGGGCACCCCGAGGATCACGAGCCCGAGCGCGACGAGGAACGCCGCACCCACGATCTGGTGCGCCCGCTCGCCCTCCTCACGTGCCGCGCGGGCCACGCCCACGTGGGCGACGACGGCCGCGAGCACCATCGTGACCGGGTGGATCACCGCGACGAACGGTGCGTCGCGCCACGCGGCACCGGCGGCGTAGACGATCAGCCCGAGCAGGACCTGGAGGTCGACGACGGCGACCGCTACCGAGAAGGGGATGCGTCGGAACTCCACGGACCTGGGGGCTCGCAGCAGGGCGAGCGCGCCCCCGCCGAGCAGCACGGCGAGCACCGGCCACCGTAGGTGGCCGTGCAGCGCGACGACGAGCTCCTCCACCGGTCCCGTTCCGGGTCGTGGACCGACCGCAGGGTAGTCACGCGCCCGTGGTCATCCCCGTCCCGGAGCTCACGCGGCCATCCGACCCGCTGCGGTCTGGGTTCCCGACTGTCACGACGGTGTGCTCGACCTCACCGCCGGCAGCGTCGGGGTGGGCACCGTGCAGGCCGACGTCGTCCACCGAGATCGCTCCTGTCCCGAGCCACCGGGGGATGACCGCGCCCGGCAGCGGCGGCGCGTACCGGTAGCCCTGCCCGAGGTGACAGCCCCAGCCCACGAGCATTCTGCACTGCTCACGTGTCTCGACCCCTTCGGCGACCGCAACGATCCCGAGCGTCTGCGACAGCTTCACGATCGCGTTGGCGATCGCCGACTCCTCGGGACCCTCGTCGACGTGTGACACGAACTCCGCGTCGATCTTGAGCTGATCGACCGGGAAGCGGTGGAGGTAGCTCAGCGACGAGTACCCGGTCCCGAAGTCATCGACCGCGATGGACACGCCGAGCTCCTTCAGGGTGTGGATGGTGCGCATCGCCCGATCCGCGTCGGTCATGAGGGCGGTCTCGGTGATCTCCAGCACGAGGAGCGACGGATCGATGCCCGAGCGCCCGATCGCGGCGTCCACGTGGTCGACGAGCGCGCTCTCGTGGATCTGGACCGCGGAGATGTTGACGTTCAGCGTCATCCCGGGGTGCAGCGCACCGGCGTCCCGCCAGCCGACGAACTGCTGGCACGCGTGCTCCAGGATCCAGGCGCCGAGCGGGACGATCAGCCGGCTGTCCTCGGCGAGCGGGACGAAGGTGTCGGGCGGGATCCAGCCCCGGGTCGGATGCTGCCACCGCAGCAGCGCCTCGACGCCGGCCGGCTCGCCGGTGCGCAGGTCCACGATCGGCTGGTAGTGGAGCGCCAGCTCGTCGCCGCCGAGGGCGCGCTGGAGGTCCCCGCGCAGCTCGAGGCGATCCAGCTCCGCGACGCGCATGCTCTGTCGGAAGACCTCGTAGCCGCCCTTGCCGGCGCTCTTCGCCGCGTACAGCGCAACGTCGGCGTTGCGCATCAGCATCTCCGGATCGGACTCGTCCGGTCCCGCGACCGCGACGCCGGCGCTCGCGTGGACCGGGAGGAGCCGACCGCGGATGTCGACCGGTACGCGGAGCCCGTCGAGCACCCTGCCGATGATCTCGTCCGCCTCCTCCGGGTGCTCGATGTCCTCGATGATCAGACCGAACTCGTCCCCACCGATCCGCGCTGCGGTGTCGCTGGCCCGGAGCTCGTCGCCGAGGCGCCCGGCGACCGCGGCCAGCATCGCATCCCCGGCGGCGTGACCCAGGTTGTCGTTCACCGCCTTGAAGTCGTCGAGGTCGACGACGGCGAGACCGACCATGTGCCCGGTCCGTTCGGCACGAGCCAGCGCGTGGTCCAGACGGTCCGCGAACAGGGCACGGTTCGCGATGCCGGTCACCTGGTCGTGGAACGCTCGGTAGGTGATCTCCCGCTCCAGCTCCTTCCGGTCGGTCGCGTCCCGGATGTTGAGCACGTACCGCGTCGAGACGCCGGCGACCTTCGTCGCCGCGACCTCCGCGTCCCGCCAGGACCCGTCGCGTCGCAGCATCCGGCACTCGCACGTGATCCGTCGCTCGCCGCCCTCGCCGAGCAGCTCGAGGTGCTCCTCGAGCGTTCCGAGGTCACGGTGGTCGATGAGCCGTCCGAGCGAGCCACCCTCCAGCTCATCGGGCTCCAGTCCCAGGACGTCGCGGACCGAGGGGCTCACGAAGCGCACGCCGCCGTCGCCGTCCAGCAGCACGATCACGTCGGACGAGTTGTCGAGCACCCCGCGCAGCAGGTCGGCGCGACGCTGCACCTCCTCGGTCAGCTCGACCCGCCCGATCGCCAGGCCGATCTGCACCGCGAAGCGCTCGAGTGCATCGATGACCTGCTCGTCCGGCGGCCCGTCGAGCCCGACCGCGAGCGCCCGCCGGGTCGCGTCCGCCCCGTCCATCGGGACCACGAGGATCACCCCGCCACCGCCGGAGCCATCCCGGCCCGCCGGCCACACGGCCGCGGGCTCACCTCTGACCGTGAACGGCCGTCCCATGCGCAGCGCGATCGCCAGGTCCGACGGGACCTCTGCCTCCGGGATGCTCACCCCGTCGAGCCCGGTGGAGCCGTCGTGGGCCACGACCCGCCACGGATCGGGACCGCACCACAGAGCCACCGTCGCCCGGGGCCCCGCCAGCTGTACCGCGCCGTCCACGGCAGCTGCGTCGGCCGACGCGACGTCCTGCGCCGCCAGCAGGGCCCTGCCGGCGTCCGTCAGCACCCGCTCGCGGCCCATCAGCCGTTCGTGCGCCAGGCCGAAGCTACGCAGCAGCTGGACGAGCAGCGCGACGAGCACGACCGCCACGCCGGTGGATACCGCGTTGGCGCCCGTGACCATCATCGTCGGTTCGTTGCTCACCGCCACCGTGATCTGCAGGCTCGCGAAGTACCCGGCCCCGACGAGCACGGCCCGGCGCCGTTCCACCGAGAGCAGGTGCAGCCCCATCGCGCCGAGCCCGATCAGTCCGACGGTGCTCACCCCGGCGAGCAGCACGCCGACGAGCAGCAGCAGCGCGGGACCGGCGAGGTCGTCGATGGTCCGGTACCGGCTGCTGCGGAACGACCGCACCGCCCACAGGACCAACAGGCCGGAGGCGAGCGCCCCGCCGACCCGGTCCGGCCACACCGCGAGGTCCAGACGCAGCATCGCGATGCTGCTCAGTCCGACGGCCAGCAGGGTGAAGACCGTGAACGCCCACCGCATCCGGCCGAGCAGGCCGTCGGGCGCACCCAGCCAGGCGCGTAGCCGCACGCGCCGTGCCGAGAGAGCGCCGTCCTCCCGGCCGCTCCTCACCGGCTCGATGCTGATCGCCATCTCGTCCCTGCGGTCGGATCGCGGTGGAGCCGGCGCCCGCGACGCTCCGTCGGCCCCCGGTGGACGGCTCCCACCTGCCCCTAGTGCTCGGCACGTCGCGGGCCGGACTCAAGGAGTGGAGCCCATGCGGGTGCGGCGCCGTTGTGGCCCGCGGGCTCCGAACGGGGGGGCCGGTGCTCGGGGGTGTCCACCGCCCACGACCCGACCGTCCCGAGCCATCCGGGGAGGACCCCGGCGGGCAGCGGGGGCGCGTACAGGTACCCCTGGGCGAGATCACAGCCCCACTCCGCGAGCACATCGCGCTGCTCAGGGGTCTCGACACCCTCGGCGACGACCTCGAGAGCGAGCGTGTCGGCCAGCTTCACGATCGCGTTCGCGATCGCTGCCTCCTCCGGACCCTCCGTCACCTTCGCGATGAACTCCCGATCGATCTTGAGCAGGTCCACCGGGAAGCGGTTGAGGTACCCGAGCGACGAGTACCCCGTCCCGAAGTCGTCGATCGCGATACGCACCCCCAGCTCCTTCAGAGCGGCGATGGCGTCCGTCGTCGCCCCGGTGTCGCTCATCAACGCCGTCTCCGTGATCTCGAGGACGACCAGCGCAGGATCGAGCCCGGCACGTGCCACCGCGCTCGAGACCTGGTCCGCGAGTCCGTCGTCATGGAGCTGCACCGCGGAGACGTTCACCGAGAGCATCAACCGACGCTCGTCGACCCGCTCACGGTTCCACCGCGCGACGTCCTGGCACGCGCGTTGGAGCACCCAGCCGCCGAGCGGCACGATCAGGCGGCTCGACTCCGCGAGCGGGATGAACTCGTCCGGAGGGACCGACCCCCGTGTCGGATGGCGCCACCGCAGGAGCACCTCGAGGATCACCGTCTCCCCGGTCCTCACGTCGACGATCGGCTGGTAGGAGAGGCCGAACTCGTCCTCACGGATCCCGCGCTCGATGTCGGCACGCAGCTCGAGGCTCTCGAGATCCAAGGTGCTCATGCTCGCGTGGAAGGCCTGGTAGTGGGACTTGCCCGACCCCTTCGCCGCGTACAACGCGGTCTCCGCATCGCGGAGGAGGGCCTCGGGATCCGTCTCACCGCTGTCGCTGACGACCAGCCCGGCACTGGCCGGGATCGGTAGTCGGTGGCCGGCTACGTGGAGCGGCTCGCGCAACGCGTCCAGCACATCCGTCACCATCCCGTGGGCCTCAGCCGGTGAGACGAGATCGTCCATGAGGAGCCCGAACTCGTCACCGCCCAGTCGGGCAACCGTGTCCCCCGGGCGTTGTAGCGACCGCAGGCACTCGGCGACCGCCCGGAGGACCGTGTCGCCAGCGACGTACCCGAGGTTCGCGTTCACGGCCTTGAAGTCGTCGAGGTCGACCACGATGAGTCCGACCAGCCGCTCGGAGCGCTGCGAGCGCTCCAGGGCGTGATCCAGACGGTCCATGAGGAGCGACCGGTTCGCCAGCCCCGTCACCGCGTCGTAGAAGTTCCGCCGGTTGATCTCCTCCTCCAGGAGCCGTCGCTCCGTGACGTCACGCACGTTCAGCACGTGCGCCGCAGGTCCGGGTCCGGCGACCGCACTGACGGCGATCTCCGTGTGACGCCACTCGCCATCGGCGTCGAGCATGCGGCACGTGAACGGCGCGTCGTGCTCCGCTCCTCCTCCCGACGTCTCCAAGCGGGACCTGAGCTCGATGAGACCCCGCGGATCCACGAGTCGCGTCACGGACCCCCCTTCTATCTCCTGCGGGTCGACGCCGAGGACATCGACCACCGACGGGCTGACGAACGCCACCCGCTGCGCCGCATCGAGGAGCATGATCGTGTCGGACGAGTTGTCGATGAGCGCGCGGAGGAGCTCCGCGCGGCGGCCGACCTCGTCCGTGAGCTCCATCCGCTCGAGCGCGAGGCTCGCCTCCCTGGCGAAACGCCGCACGACGTCCTCGACCCCCTCGTCGGGTGCGTCATCGTGTGCGATGACCAACGTGCCCGCCGTCGTCTTCGCGGTGCCCAGGGGGACCACGGTGCACGTGGGGTGGACCGGCACGCCGAGCCGCTCCTGCGTCTCGCGGGCGCGCTCGCCCTCGAGGACCCGTGGCCGACCGTGTTGGTGGGCGGCGAGGACCGTGCTCGGGAGCTCGACCTCACACCCCTCCAGGTCGGGGAGCCACCGCCCCCCGCTCCGCGCGGCGACACAGATCAGAGGCCCCTGACCGCGCCACAGGCTCACCGTCGTCGCCGCTGCCAGCCGCGACGCGCCCGTGACCGTGGCTCGGTGCAGGTCCGGCAGTTCGCGAGCCGCGAACAGGTGCGATCCGACCTCGTTGAGCACCCACTCCCGCTCGATCAGGCGGTCGTGGCTGCTGGCGAACTCCCGGATGAACTGCAAGAGCACCGCGATGAGCCCGAGAGCGACCGCGGCCACGGCCCCCCGCGCGTCGACGACCATCGTGAGCGGTCCGTCGACCAGCATCCCGGTCAGCTGGGACACGACGAAGTAGGTCGCCGTCATCACGACCGCCACACGACGGCCGACCGAGAGGAGGTGCAGGCCGACGGTCGCGAGGATGACGAGCCCGATCGTGCTGTCGCCCTGGAGTGCGACCCCGGCCGCGAGCACGAGCAACGGTCCGCCGACGTGTCCGAGCGGAGGGAGCTGCGGCACGAGGTAGAGCCACCGCGCCCACATCACGAGGAGCGCGTAGGCCGCGACGCCGAGCGTCAGGGAGGGGAAGACCGGGAGGTCGCTCGCGGGCAGCGAGCTGACGCTGAGTGCGATGGTGAGGATGGTGAAGCCGAGGAACGTCCACCGGAGACGACCGAGGATCCCGTCGGGCACGGTGACCCAGGTCCGGGGCCGCACGGACCCCGCGGACCCGCGGGGAAGCTCCGGACCGAACGTGTCTCGATCAGTACGCTGGGTCACGCCAGTCATGGTCGGCACGAACAGGTCCCCGCACAAGCGATCGTGTGCGGAACCACCCGGATGCACTAGGCTGCCCGCCCCGCTCGGAGCGAACCGTAGTCAGAACGGGTCACCGCGCCGTCCCCCGGTCGGCGTAGGGACGGACCGACCGCCGCCCTGGCCGCGACTCAGGCGCCGACGGCCTCGAGGGTCTCGAGCTCGCGCTTGAGCTCGGCGATCTCGTCACGGAGGCGGGCCGCGTACTCGAAGCGCAGCTCTCCGGCGGCCTCGTGCATCTCGTCGGTGAGCCGCTGGACCAGCGCCCGGAGGTCCTCGACCCCGAGCTCCTCGCCCTCCTCCTCGGCCCGGGCCAGAGCGGTGGCCTCGGTCGGCTCGTAGCTCTTCCCGGCCTCCGCCGCTCGCGCCGCCTGGATGATGTCACCGACCTTCTTGCGGACCGTCTGCGGGTCGATGCCGTGCTCCTCGTTGTACGCGAGCTGCTTCTCGCGCCGGCGGTTGGTCTCGTCGATCGCGGTGCGCATCGCCGCCGTGAGCTGATCCGCGTACATCACCACCTGCCCGTGCACGTTGCGCGCCGCGCGGCCGATGGTCTGGATGAGCGAGGTCTCGGAACGGAGGAACCCCTCCTTGTCGGCATCGAGGATCGCGACGAGCGAGACCTCGGGCAGGTCGAGGCCCTCCCGGAGGAGGTTGATGCCGACGAGCACGTCGAAGACACCCAGGCGCAGCTCGCGGAGGATGTCGACCCGCTGGATCGTGTCGATGTCGGAGTGCAGGTAGCGGACCTTGACGCCGTTCTCCAGCAGGTAGTCGGTCAGGTCCTCGGCCATCTTCTTCGTCAGCGTGGTGACGAGGACACGCTGCCCGGCCTCCGCCCGCTCGCTGATCTCGTGCATCAGGTCGTCGATCTGGCCCTCGGTGTCGCGGACGACGACCTCGGGGTCGACCAGGCCGGTGGGGCGGATGACCTGCTCCACGAACGTCGTGCACTCGCGGCGCTCGTACGGACCCGGGGTGGCGGAGATGAACAGACGCTGCCCGATCCGCTGCAGGAACTCGTCGAAACGCAGCGGACGGTTGTCCATCGCCGACGGCAGCCGGAACCCGTGCTCGACGAGCGTCTCCTTGCGCGAACGGTCCCCCTCGTACATCCCGCCGATCTGCGGGACGGTGACGTGGGACTCGTCGACGAACAGCACGAAGTCATCCGGGAAGTAGTCGAGCAGCGTGTACGGCGGCTCGCCGGGCTCACGGCCGTCGAAGTGCCGCGAGTAGTTCTCGATCCCGGAGCAGAACCCGACCTCCTTGATCATCTCGAGGTCGTAGTTCGTACGCATCCGCAGCCGCTGGGCCTCGAGGAGCTTGTCGCGGCGCTCCAGTTCGTCCAGCCGCTCGGTGAGCTCCGCCTCGATCCCGTCGATCGCGCGCTCGATCGCCGCGTCCGAGGAGACGTAGTGCGACGCGGGGAACACGGCGAACTCGTCGATCTCCCCGGTCACCTCGCCGGTCAGCGTGTTCAGCCTGGTGATGCGCTCCACCTCGTCCCCGAAGAACTCGAAGCGCACCGCGAGCTCGTCGTCGGAGGGCAGCACCTCGAGGGTGTCGCCGCGGACCCGGAACGTCCCGCGGACGAGGTTCATGTCGTTGCGGCTGTACTGGAGATCGACGAGCTTGCGCATCGCCGCCTCCAGGCCCGCCTCCTCGCCGCGACGCAGCCACAGCACGTGATCGCGGTACTGCTCCGGCGAGCCGAGGCCGTAGATGCACGAGACCGACGCGACGACGAGCACGTCCCGTCGCGACAGCAGCGACATCGTCGTGCGGTGGCGGAGGCGCTCGATCTCCTCGTTGATCGAGGAGTCCTTCTCGATGTAGGTGTCGGTCTG